>NZ_JBFODS010000064.1:0-75430 GCF_040908445.1 Aeromonas sp. R10-2
TTCCAGGTCTCGGCCAGCGATGGGATCAAGGAGGTGGTGATTGGTGGCGTGACCTTCTCGGTGGCGACGCTCAAGACCTTCTCGGTCGGTGCGCCATCGGCAGGGATCAACACGGGGGAAGGCACCCTCAAGGTGATTGGTTACAGCAGCGCCGACGGGGACAAGAGCGCGACGATCACCTACAGCTACACACTTAATGCGGCGCAGACACACACGCAACCAGCGAATGACACCACCCTGACGGACGTGGTGGGAGTGACCGTGAACGGGGTGGGTGGCAGCACAGACAGCGGCAGCTTGACGATCGCCATCATCGATGACGTACCGGTCGCCCAAGATAACTGTGTTGTCATTGCTGAGACTGGTTTGCCACCGTTCAACCTCGTCATGGTGATCGACACATCAGGCAGTATGCTATGGCAGATTGGTACTAACACCATTGGTTCTCCCAATCGCTTGGAACTGGCCAAGGATGCCCTGAACCACATGATCGACTCGTATGTGGCGCTGGGGGTTCCATTGGTCATTACGGTCATTGATTTTGCCAGTGGTGCAGTCCTGATCCCACAAACCAGTGATCCTGATGTGGCCAAGGCCAGCATTTCCGGTTTGCCGACGGATGGCGGTGGTACCAACTACAACGCCCCCCTGGTACTGGCACAGAATCAACTGACAACGGATTTGGCAAACCCAGCCTTTGTCGGGTATGAAACCAAGGTCTATTTCCTGTCGGATGGCGCGCCCAATGAAGGCAATGTCCCCGCCGGCTGGACCAGCTTTGTGAACAACAACAACGTTGAAGTTTACGCCGTTGGTCTGAACGTGAGCGGCAATGCCTCGGCGATCGCCCAGCTGGGACTGGTGGAAGACAACGGAGATGCGGTGACGCTGGTCAACAATATCTATGACCTGGATGCCACTTTGCAGGCGACTGTGCCGCCTCCTGCCACTGGCAATGTGATCACTGATGTGGATGCCAGTGCTGGCGTAGACAGTGCCGGTGCCGATGGTCCCTCAACTGTTTTGCAGGTCAGCTTTACTGTCAGCAATCCGGGTGATTATGTGGGTGTTGCTGATAGTGTTAATGGCAATGTGGTGACTTTCCTGGTGCAAGGAGGGACGACAGGCCCCATCACTACACCTCTGGGTGGGCGTTTGATCGTGAGTGCAGACGGCACTTACTCCTACACACCGCCCAATGATGTGGCTGTCGATACACAGGAGAGCTTTACCTACACCATCATTGATGGTGATGGAGACAAATCCAGCGCGTTGCTGAAGATACTGGTGCTGGATACCACTCCGATTATGGCCTCGGTGTTTGAGGATGGTTTACCAACCGGGCTGCCTGGTAACAATCCTACCTTGACCACAGTAGCTGGTTCCCTCGCCCATTTGGTGGTTGATAGCGTGGGTGTCAATTTCGGTGTCGGTAGTACAGCCGGTTTGCCTGTTCTGACTTCAGGTGGCGTGGCGATCACCTACAGCATCATTCATGGTGTCGGAGTCGATACCCTAGTGGCGAAGGCTGGCAGCAAACCTATCTTTACGCTGGTTGTCGAGACTGATGGGGATTACACCTTCACCCTGGAAGGGCCAATAGATCATGCCGAGATGGATGGCAACGATCTGGAACTGAAAGCGCTAAATCTCTCCAGTGCGATTACTGCCCACGAAGGCGTGGACAGCGTGACTCTGGTTCGAAATTTCATCGTACAGGTTGAAGATGACGTGCCGGTTGTTATGACGCCAGCCGTGGGCGTTATGCTGAATCAATCCGGGGTGACTGGCACCTTCCTGCTGGATGGTGATGGTACCTTGGCAAACAACTATGGTGCGGATGGTGGGAGCATCCGTTTTGGCAGTGTACTTAATGGTTTCATTAGCGGAATGACGTCGGGTGGCTTACCCATTACGTATACGTTATCAGCAAACGGAACCATACTGACGGCCGCAACAGTTGCTGGGACTGTCTTCATCGCGACCTTGCAGCCCGCCTCTGCCACCTACCAGGTCCAGATGATAGGAGAGGTGGATGGCGGACAGACCACGATAGACTTTAATGGTGGCGGCTATAACTTCGTCGGTGGCAACGGGCCTTGGGCTGGATTCACCGCTGCGGCGAATGACAGCAAGGATCTGCTGCTGACGGCGATGACGGGTGGGGTGGACGGCGGCACAGTCAATACCACAGCCCATAGCGGGGGGATCAGCGGAGGCGCATCTATCGGCATCGGTGAGGCTATGCGGATCGACTTTGTTGTCGATCTGACAGGTTCCCCTGGGAGCAGTGGGTCATATGGGGATCCAGCTACTCATGCTTTCGAGGCACATTACGATGTCAATGGTGCTTCCGCATTGATGACAGCGATAACCAGCAGTTCCAGCGTAAGGCTGGTTGCTCGTCAGGATGTAGATAGTGATAACGACATCGGCGATGGTACTAAGGAGTCGCTGACTGCCGTGGCAATCAGCTACAACGGTGCGACCAGGATTGTGAGCATCGGGGCTGGCATGTCCCAAACCGTTAATGTGGGAGGTAAAGACTTTACAGTCAAGTTTACTGATGATGATCCTGGAGCTGGTGTTGCCTATGTTGCGACAGTGGATGGGGTTGTCTCCAATACCAAGCTGGCAGCCTATACCGCGGATGGTTATAACAGTTTGGAGTTCCATCATGCAGGTGGTAATACCTTCAAGATTGGGGACTTTGGATCCAGTGTTGCGACCCCCGGGGTGCCGCTCAGTTTACAATTGCCTATCACGTTGACGGACGGGGATGACGATGCGGTGCGCAGCAACATAGCCCTTAACCTGTTGCCGGAAGCGCCCTTTACCCTGGATTATGACAACGCCGTCAGCGGCGTGAACGTAACCTTCAACAGCACGCAAGGACATGCTATCGGCTCTGATTTCAATGACAGCATCACGGGCAACAGTCTGGACAATATCTTGTCTGGCGGTGATGGTGATGACTTGTTGTACGGAATGTTGGGCAAGGATAGCCTGGTGGGTGGCAAGGGCAACGATACGCTGGATGGTGGCAGCGGCAATGATACCCTCTATGGAGAAGCTGGTAATGACACACTGATCGGTGGGATTGGTAATGACATATTGCAAGGAGGAGATGGCAACGATCTGCTGATCGGAGGCTTAGGCAGTGAGACCATGACGGGCGGTACTGGCAGTGATACCTTCAAGTGGATTGCTGGCAATGCGGATGGTAGTACCGATACCATTACCGACTTTTCGTTGGGCAAAACGAGCAACGGTGGTGATGTTCTCGATCTGTCGGATCTGCTTGTTGGCGTTCCCTCAGTCGCGAATAACAATGATCTGGCAACAATACTGAACAACTACTTGAAGTTTGATGCCACGGCTAACAAGTTGACCATTGATACTAATGGGCTGACTACTGGAGGCTCCCAACTGACGGTGCAGTTCCAGGGCAGTCTGGACTTGGATCATAATGGTGGGTTGACATCAAACCACGATATCATTAAGCAGTTGCTTGATGACGGCAATCTCAAGGTTGATCCGTAACCAGCGAATGGGGCCTGGCTCTCTCTGGCCCCTGTTTTTTCTCAAGGTGGATGGATAAGATAGCGGCAGTAGAGGAGAGGGGTAATCATGCAGTCATTCAACTGGGTCGACATTGATGGCATCCGTTATAGCTGGGATGGACAGGGGAACATTACCTGCGCAGGCCAGTTTGGCTATCAGGCCTCGATCGCGGGGGATCGGCTGGATGGGATGGAGATTGAGAATGAGGCCGGTGATGTAGCGGGCTCGCTCTATGTTGACTTCGCTACGGCCTCTATCACTTATGTGCCGGTCATGGATACCGAGTCTGCCCATAACATGATTTTGGTTGGCCATCATCAGGGGCAGCAGGAGTATCCGCTGGCCAGTTTTCACTCTCCGTTGTTGCAAGATTTGCTAGGACCATCTGATACCATCCCTTGGTCTGCGATGGAGGAGGATAGTGGTGGCACCAATATCGGACAGGCGGTGCAAGGACTCGTTCTGTCGTGGGACTCGTTCCATTTCGATGATGAGGTGTTGGTCTGTGGCGTGGCTCCTGCGCTGGATATGGCAAACCAGAGCCAGGATCCCGGCAGCATGGTCACCATTAGTCTCGATCTGACCAATCAGATACTGGATCAACTCCCCCCCTTGCACGATATATAAATCCCGTAGCTGCACGGGCATAATGGCCTCAATCTTTCCGATTGAGGTTTTTTCTATGTGGCGTCCCCTTCTTACTCTTTCCGCTCTGGTTGTCAGTGCTCCGCTGCTGGCGATTGAAGTGCCGCAAGCGCCCCATCTGGTGGTGAGCGGTTATGCCGAGCAGAAGACCGAACCCGATATGCTCACCCTCAATGTGGCGGTGAGTGCACTGGATAAGCAGGGCCTCAAGGCCAAGCAGCAGGTCGATACCAAGGTCGCAGCCTTTTTCAGCCAACTGGAAGGGTTGGGGATCAAGCGCAGCGATGTTGAGGCTGGCAACCTGATGGTCTCGCCGGAATATCAGTATGGCGAGAACAAGAAGCCGGTATTGCTGGGATATCGTGCCCAGCGGCAATTGGCGGTCAAACTCTATCAACTGGATAAATTGAGCCCCCTGATGGATACCGCACTCAAAGCCGGGCTGGAGTCCGTATCCCAGATTGAGTACGGGTTGAAATCGCCGCAGGTCATCAAGGAGCAGGCCCGTTTGAATGCCGTTGAGGATGCCAAAACCAAGGCTGAATCTCTGGCCAAGGCGTTCGGGATGAAGCTTGGCAAGGTCTACAGTGTGGAGTACCGCAATGCTTCACCCATTACCGCCTACAGCCGCAACCTGAAGGTGGTGCAGGCCATGGCGATGGCTGCTCCCGCGCCGGATATGGCGGACAACAGCTATCAACAACAGCAGATCACGGTAAGTGATAATATCGAGGCTGTTTTCTTGCTGGAGTGATGCCCGTCGTTTAAGTCCAGTCATGAACAACCCCGCCATTTGCTGCGGGGTTTTTATTGCGCATCGATGCAGATATAAAAAAGCCGACGCTCGTGTTTACTTAATCGAGCGTCGGCTTTTTGTTGCGCTGGTTTTATCAGGCGGTCACAGCATCAGCTTTGGTCGCTTCCGGCGCCGGGTTGCGGATGAGGTAATCAAACGCACCCAGTGCGGCGGTGGCGCCAGCACCCATGGAGATGATGATCTGCTTGAACGGTACCGTGGTGGCGTCCCCTGCGGCGTAGACGCCGGGCAGGGAGGTCGCCCCTTTGGTATCGATCTCGATCTCGCCAAAGCGGGTCAGGGCAATCTCGCTCCCTTTCAGGAACTCGGTGTTCGGTACCAGGCCGATCTGGACGAAGATACCAGCCACCGCCAGGTGTTTGATCTCGCCTGTGGTTCGATCTTCGTAGTCCATACCGACCACCTTGCTGCCATCACCGATCACTTCGGTGGTGCGAGCGCTCATGATGATGTCGATATTGCCCATGGAGCGAGCCTTCTTCTGCAGCACTTCATCGGCTCGCAGGGTGTCGGCGAACTCCACCACAGTCACATGCTCGACGATGCCAGCCAAGTCGATCGCTGCCTCGATGCCGGAGTTACCGCCACCGATCACAGCTACTCGCTTGCCCTTGAAGAAGGGACCATCGCAGTGCGGGCAGTAGGCCACACCCTTGGTGCGGTACTCGAGCTCGCCTGGTACGTTCAGATCACGCCAGCGCGCACCGGTAGCCAGGATCACGGCGCGGCTCTTCAAGGTGGCGCCAGAGGCGAGATCCACGTTCACATATCCATCTTTGCTGATAGCGGCGGCGCGCTGCTCGGTGATCACTTCCACGCCGTACTCTTTGACGTGCTGCTCCAGGCTGGCGGCCAGCTTGGGGCCTTCGGTGTAGGGCACGGAGATAAAGTTCTCGATACCGACGGTGTCCATCACCTGACCACCGAAACGCTCGGCAACGATGGCGGTGCGAATGCCTTTACGGGCGGCATAGATGGCCGCTGCGGCGCCAGCCGGGCCACCGCCCACCACCAGTACGTCGTAGGGATCTTTCTCATTCAGCTCGGCAGCCTTGCGCTCGGCGGCGCCGGTGTCGAGTTTGGCGACGATCTCTTCGAGTGAAATACGGCCCTGGCTGAACGGTTGGCCGTTCAGGTAGACATTCGGTACCGCCATGATTTGACGCTCGGCGACCTCTTCCTGGAACAGGGCGCCGTCGATCATGGTGTGAGTGATGCCGGGGTTCAGGGTCGCCATCAGGTTGAGGGCCTGTACTACGTCCGGGCAGTTGTGGCAGGAGAGGGAGATATAGGTCTCGAAGTGGAACTCACCCTTGAGATTGCGGATCTGCTCCTGCACAGCCGCATCGGCCTTGGAGGGGTGGCCGCCGCTTTGCAGCAGGGCGAGCACCAGAGAGGTAAATTCATGACCCATGGGGATGCCGGCGAAGTGAACGCGCGGGGCTTGGCCCTGCGGCGCGACACTCATGGAAGGCTTGCGAGCGGCAGTGCCAGAGGTCTGGGTGATCTTGGGGGACATCTCGGCGATCTCGCTGGCCAGTGCCAGCAGCTCTGCAGATTTGTCGCTGTCGTTGCCGGACACGCTGATCTCGATGGGATTGACGATGTACTGCAGATAGGTGTTCAGCTGTTGTTTGAGGTTGGTATCCAACATCTTCGAATTCCTTCTTGTGATTGCGGGTCGGCGTGAGATGTAAGCCGTAAAGCAGACCGGCGCCTTTGCTTGGGGCCGGAAACAAAACCGGCCCTTATGCGGGCCGGTCTTGGAAGCGGGAGGCTTAGATCTTGCCTACCAGGTCCAGGGACGGGGCCAGAGTGGCTTCGCCTTCTTTCCATTTAGCCGGGCACACTTCACCCGGGTGGGAGGCAACGTACTGGGCTGCTTTGACTTTGCGCAGCAGTTCCAGTGCGTCACGGCCGATGCCGCCAGCGTTGATCTCGACGATCTGGATGATGCCCTGCGGGTCAATCACGAAGGTACCGCGGTCAGCCAGACCAGCTTCTTCGATCATCACACCGAAGTTGCGGGTGATGGTACCAGTCGGGTCACCAATCATCGGGTACTGGATCTTCTGAATGGTGTCAGAGGTGTCGTGCCATGCTTTGTGAGTGAAGTGGGTGTCGGTAGAGACAGAGTAGATCTCGACGCCCAGTTTCTGGAATTCAGCGTAGTTGTCAGCCAGGTCGCCCAGCTCGGTCGGGCAAACGAAGGTGAAGTCAGCAGGGTAGAAGAAGACCACGGACCACTTGCCTTTCAGGTCAGCGTCAGACACCTGAACGAATTTGCCATTGTGGTAGGCGGTAGCATTGAACGGCTTGATTTCAGTGTTGATGTAGGTAGACATGTAATTGCTCCTTGGTGATGTATATATGCCGGTCTGGTGTTGAAGACTCTTGCCAGACGAGGCGCTTAACTTTCGATGGATTCATCATAGGGGCTTCAGCTAATCGATAAAAGCCGCAATTTTGAATCGCTTAAATCTACTTATTAGATAGCTCACTATGGCTGTACCTAACATGAATATCTCAGGCCTACTGAGATAACTCCTTGTCGTGGTTCAATATCTGTGCGCTACATCGCCTTTTCAAGGCATAAGAAGGGGTGTGCAGAGTCACGATGACGCGATGAGATAAACGGTGGTGCAAACAGGTGGCGCAGGAGGTTGAGGCAGCTGCTTGCAGCGATGGGGATGTGCTGGCAAGGGGAGGCAGAAAGGCGCAGATAAAAAAATCCCGGCGCTATCGCAACGACAGGGCCGGGTCATCAAACAAGGAATGGCTATATAAACAAATGCTTTACAGCAAAGACTAACTACGGGGTGTGCAAACTTGCAGACATATGAGAGGAAGATAATGGGTGCACAATCCCTCGTCTCCCCCTCGGCAACTATTGCATGAGAGGATGATAGTGTGACACAGATCACAAGGCAAGTATTTGGTGTAATTTTTCAATCAAAATGAAAGTGTTTCATCATTTCAGCTCATTTTGACGGCTGAAACGCTTTTATTGTAATTTAATTACATGTAAATCTATCAAAAGTCGGTAGGTGGTTCCTGCTCTTCCATCAATTCCAGCAGGTTGATGGCCACGGCAATGAAGTCCGACTCGGTGACAATGCCGATGAGCTTGCGTCCTTTGAGGACCGGCAGGCAGCCATATCTGTGCCGCTGCAGGTAGAGTGCCGCCTCCTTGATGCCGGCGTGAGGATCTACGCTCGCCACTTGCCGTGTCATGATCTCGTCGAGTTGCACGCTGTCGGTAAATTCGGCTTCCCGCTCCGGGCTGATGAGCAGCAGCTTGGATTCCCGGGTGGCCAGGATATCGGTGAGGGTTACCAACCCCAGCAGGTGGTGCTGCTCGTCGACGATGGGAATGTGGCGGATCCGCTCCTGCTGCATCAGGTCCATCGCCTGTTTGACACTGTTTGACGGACCCAGAGTGAAGGGGTGTTCGGTCATGATTTCGGATAGGGTCATCATGGTGGGCCTCCTTGTGTATCTGCTTTCACCCTAGCCCAGCCCCAACTGGCAAAACATGATCAGGGTCAATACAGAACATTAAAGAATCATTAACCGGAGGTGTGTCTCAATATTGCTCGCTACCCCTTGTCTCTCTTGGGTTTTTGGTCTTTTGGGTTGCCTTGGAAGATGGGGATAACTAGACTAGCCGCCGATTCCCCCCGAGGTGAAAGATGCAAGTATCCGATTTTCATTTTGATCTGCCAGACGAGCTGATTGCCCGCTATCCGATGGCAGAGCGTACCGCCAGCCGCCTGTTGCAGCTCGATGGTCAGACTGGCGCCCTGCGCCACGGTCAATTTGTGGATGTGCTGGATCAGCTCAATCCGGGTGACCTGCTGGTATTCAATAACACCCGTGTCATTCCGGCGCGCATGTTTGGCCAGAAGGCCAGCGGCGGCAAGCTGGAGGTACTGGTCGAGCGCATTCTGGACGATCACAGCGTGCTGGCCCATGTCCGTGCCTCCAAGGCGCCCAAGCCCGGCACCCGGATGATCATGGATGGTGGTGTGGAGGCAGAGATGCGCGCCCGCCACGACGCCCTGTTCGAGATCCACTTCCTCGACCCGCGTCCGGTGCTGGAGATTTTGGAGGCCATCGGCCACATGCCGCTGCCCCCCTATATCGACCGTCCCGACGAGGATGCCGACAAGGAGCGCTACCAGACCGTTTACAATCAAAAGCCGGGCGCCGTTGCCGCGCCGACCGCCGGCCTGCACTTTGATGAGCCGCTGCTTGAGAAAATTCGGGCCAAAGGGGTTGAAACGGCCTTCGTCACCCTGCATGTAGGGGCGGGGACCTTCCAGCCGGTGCGGGTTGAGAAGATTGAAGATCACCACATGCACTCCGAGTATGCGGAAGTGCCGCAAGAGGTGGTAGATGCCATCGCGGCCACCCGTGCCCGTGGTGGCCGGGTGATTGCGGTGGGGACCACGTCGGTCCGTTCGCTGGAGAGCGCGGCCAAGGTCACCCTGGCCCAGGGCAAACCGTTGGCGCCCTTCTTTAGTGACACCGATATCTTCATCTTCCCTGGCTACCAGTTCCAGATCGTCGATGCCATGGTCACCAACTTCCATCTGCCGGAGTCGACCCTGATCATGCTGGTCAGCGCCTTTGCCGGTTATGACAACGTGATGGCGGCCTATCAGGCAGCCGTGGCCGGGCAGTACCGTTTCTTCAGCTACGGGGACGCCATGTTCGTCACCCGTCGCCAGGTTGAAGCATAAGCTTCAGCTTATTTACCGGGCCGTGAGCGGCCCTCCTATTGTCAGACTGTTTATCTGACGCAACCGAGGTAGCAATGAAATTTGAACTGAAAACCACCGACGGCCGTGCCCGTCGCGGTCAACTGGTCTTCGAACGTGGTGTGGTACAAACGCCGGCCTTTATGCCGGTCGGGACCTACGGCACCGTCAAGGGGATGACCCCGGAAGAAGTGCGTGAAACCGGCGCCCAGATCCTGCTGGGTAACACCTTCCACCTCTGGCTGCGCCCGGGTCAGGAAGTGATGCGTGCCCACGGCGATCTGCATGACTTCATGAACTGGCAGGGCCCGATCCTGACCGACTCCGGTGGTTTCCAGGTGTTCAGCCTGGGCCATATTCGCAAGATCACCGAAGCGGGCGTCCACTTCCGTCACCCCATCAATGGCGAGAAGATCTTCCTCGACCCCGAGAAGTCCATGGAGATCCAGTACGATCTGGGCTCCGACATCGTGATGATCTTCGACGAGTGCACCCCGTACCCGGCCACTTATGAAGAAGCGCGCAAGTCCATGGAGATGTCCCTGCGCTGGGGCAAGCGCTCCCGTGAAAAGTTTGATGCGCTGGGTAACAAGAACGCCCTGTTCGGCATCATTCAGGGCTCGGTCTACGAAGATCTGCGGGATGTCTCCCTCAAGGGGCTGCTGGAGATCGGTTTCGACGGTTATGCGGTCGGTGGTCTGGCGGTGGGTGAACCCAAAGAGGACATGCACCGCATCCTCGAGCACGTCTGCCCGAAAATTCCGGCTGACAAGCCGCGCTACCTGATGGGTGTCGGCAAGCCGGAAGATCTGGTGGAAGGGGTGCGCCGTGGTATCGACATGTTCGACTGCGTCATGCCGACCCGCAACGCCCGCAACGGCCACCTGTTCACCACCGATGGCGTGGTGAAGATCCGCAATGCCCAGCACCGCAACGACACCAGCACCCTAGATGCCGAATGCGATTGCTACACCTGCAAGAACTACAGCCGTAGCTACCTGCACCATCTGGACAAGTGCAACGAGATCCTCGGTGCCCGTCTGAATACGATTCATAACCTGCGTTACTACCAGCGTGTGATGCAGGGTTTGCGGGACGCGATCGAGCAGGGTAAATTAGACGACTTTGTAACAGAGTTTTACCGTCGGCAAGGGAAGCCTGTGCCTCCGTTAGCTGAAAATGACGTTAAATAACAACAACATATAATTTTGTTTTTTTAAATCTACATCAATAAGAGGTTGTTAAATGAGCATTATCTCCAAGGCGTATGCAGAAGGCGCAGCACCGGGTGCACAGGGTGGTGGTATGGAAATGATCATCATGCTGGCCGTATTCGGCCTGATTTTCTACTTCATGATCTATCGTCCCCAGGCCAAGCGTGCCAAGGATCACCGCAATCTGATGAGCTCCTTGTCCAAGGGTGATGAAGTGCTCACTTCCGGTGGCCTGGTTGGCAAAATTGCCAAAGTGGCTGCAGACAGCGATTACCTGGTGATCGCCCTGAACGACCAGACTCAAGTCACCATCAAAAAGGACTTCGTCTCTGCCGTTCTGCCCAAGGGTTCTATCCAGTCCCTTTAATCTCCCAAGGAGCACAGCGTGTTGAATCGCTATCCGCTGTGGAAATACCTGATGGTGATCCTGGTGATCGCCATCGGTTTTCTATATGCAGCCCCCAATCTTTACGGCGAAGATCCGGCTTTGCAGGTTTCTGCCAGCCGTGGTGCCGAAGTCAAGCTAGATACTCTTGATCTGGTGAAAGAGACCCTTGAAGCGGCCAAGATCCCGGTCAAACATGCTGCATTCGAGCACGGTTTTATCCTGATCCGTTTCAAGAACACCGAAGACCAGCTGAAGGCGCGTGATATCGTTGCCAACAAGCTGGGCGACAACTTCATTACCGCACTCAACCTGGCACCTTCCACTCCCGCCTGGCTCGAAGCCATCGGTGCGGCGCCTCTGAAGCTGGGTCTTGATCTGCGCGGTGGTGTGCACTTCCTGATGGAAGTGGACATGGCCGAAGCACTGACCAAGCAGCAAGAGCAGATGGTGCAGGATTTCCGCTCCGAGCTGCGCACCCAGAAGATCCGTTACTCCGGCGTGCGCCGGGTCGGTGATCAGGTGCAGGTGATCTTCCGTGACGAAGCCGATCAGGAACGCGCCGTTTCTCATCTGCGTCGTCAGAACCCTGATTTGACTTTCACTACCGAGCAGAAAGGGGATGAGTTTATCCTGCTGGCTGGTCTGAGCGAAGCCAAGATCAAGGAAGTGAAGAAGTACGCCCTCGAGCAGAACATCACCATCATCCGTAACCGGGTCAACGAACTGGGTGTGGCCGAGCCGCTGGTACAACAGCAAGGCGCCGAGCGCATTGTCGTTGAACTGCCCGGTATTCAGGATACCGCCCGCGCCAAGGAGATCCTGGGGGCAACCGCGACCCTGGAATTCCACATGGTCGATGAGACTGCCGACATCCAGGCTGCGGCCGATGGCCGTGTCCCACCCAGCTCCAAGCTCTACAACGATCGCAACGGTCGCCCTGTGGTGCTGCAAAAGCGGGTGATCCTGACCGGTGACCACATCGTGGGTGCCCAGTCCGGTTTCGACGAGTACAGCCGTCCCCAGGTCAACATCAAGCTGGATGGCCAGGGTGGCAACAAGATGGCCAACTTTACCAAGGACAACGTCGGTAAAGGGATGGCGACCGTTTTCATCGAGTACAAGCCGGTCGGTCAACCGGGTCCGGATGGTAAGCGCAAGTTCCGCAAGCAGGAGGAGGTGATCAACGTCGCCACCATCCAGTCGCGTCTTGGCAGCCAGTTCCGTATCACAGGTATCGACAATGCCAACGAAGCCCACAACCTGGCGCTGCTGCTGCGTGCCGGTGCCCTGATCGCCCCGATCCAGATCGTGGAAGAGCGCACCATTGGCCCGAGCCTGGGTCAACAGAACATCGACAGCGGTATGGAAGCCATCGGCTGGGCCATGCTGGTGATCGTGCTGTTCATGGGGATCTACTACCGCGCGTTCGGCTGGGTTGCCAACCTGGCGCTCTGTATGAACCTGGTGTTGATTGTCGGCATCATGTCGATGATCCCTGGTGCCACCATGACCCTGCCGGGTATCGCCGGTATCGTCCTGACGCTGGGTATGGCGGTGGATGCCAACGTGCTGATCTACGAGCGTATTCGTGAAGAGATCCGCAACGGTCGCGGTGTTCAGCAAGCCATCCATCTGGGCTTTGATCGGGCATTCTCCACCATCGCCGACTCCAACGTGACCTCGCTGATCACCTGCGTGATCCTGTTCGGTATCGGTACTGGCGCCATCAAGGGCTTTGCCCTGACGCTGGGCATTGGTCTGACCGCCTCCATGTTTACTGCCATCACAGTTTCCCGTGCCATTATCAACCTGGCTTGGGGTGGACGGCGTATCGACAAGCTGCCCATCTGAGGATAGAGAGATGTTTCAGATTCTACATTTTGAAAAACCGATCCCGTTTATGCGCTATGCCAAGCCGGGTGTGGTTTTCTCTTCCGTGCTGATGGTGGTAGCCCTGTTCTTCCTGTTTGATCGGGGGCTGAACTGGGGTCTGGACTTTACCGGTGGTACCACTATCGAGGTGGGGTTCCAGCAGTCGGTGAGCCTGGACAAGATCCATGACGCTCTGGAAGAGCAGAAGATTGAAGGGGCAACCCTGCAACACTTTGGCTCCAGCCGTGACGTGCTGTTCCGCCTGACCCCGAAAGAGGGGGTCAAGGTAGAACAACAGGGTAACGAAGTGCTGGCGGCTGCCAAGCAGCTCGACGAGGGCGCAGTGCTCAAACGCGTCGAGTTTGTCGGCCCTTCCGTGGGGGATGAACTGGCGACCGATGGTGCGCTGGCGATGCTGGCCTCCATCCTCTGTATCCTGGCCTACGTGGCAGTGCGTTTCGAATGGCGTCTGGCGCTGGGGGGCATTCTCTCCCTGGTGCACGACGTGGTGATCACGCTGGGTGTCTTTGCCTACTTCCAGTACGAGTTCGACCTGACTGTACTGGCGGCACTGATGACCCTGGTGGGTTACTCCCTGAACGATACTATCGTGGTGTTCGACCGCTTGCGGGAGAACTTCCGCAAGGTGCGTAAAGGGGATACCGAGTACATTCTGGATCTCTCCATGACCGAGACCCTGAGTCGTACCATCATCACCTCCGGCCTTACCTTTATCGTGGTGCTGGCGCTGCTGCTCAAGGGCGGTGCGCTGATCCACGGTTTTGCCGTGGCCATGGTGATCGGTGTGGCGTTCGGTACCTACTCCTCCATCTATGTGGCGAGTGCGTTTGCCATGTTCCTCGGCGTCAAGCGCGAGCACATGCTGCCCACCCAGGTAGAGAAAGAGGGTGCGGATCAACAGGAAATCCTGCCGTAACAGTGAAGAGCGCCTCATGGCGCTCTTTTCTTATCTCTGCGTGTCGTTTGCTGACGCACATGATTTAAACAACAGGAGTTTGTCATGCATCACAATCCCCGTTTTTTGGCGCTGGTTGACGGGATCCGCTCCCGCATCACCGAAACCGATGTTCACCAGATCAAGCGCTGGCAGGATGAAGGGCGCACGTTTCACCTGATCGACGTGCGGGAAGAGAGCGAGTGGGCCAAAGGCCATCTGCCCGGTGCCCGATATCTGGGTCGTGGCGTGATTGAGCGGGATATCGAGACCCAGTTCCCGGATCTCGAGACCGAGCTCTACCTCTATTGTGGTGGTGGTTTTCGCTCAATTCTGGCGGCGGACAACCTGCAACAGATGGGTTATCGCAAGGTGATCAGCGTCGACGGCGGGTTTCGCGGTTGGTGCGATGCCGGATACCCTGTCGAATCCTGATTTATTTGAGGTAGAGGGGCACAGCTACATGACAAAGCGGCAGTTGACCTTTACCATATGCGGGGTCAAGCGTAAGCGTCGGAGTGTTCATTGAACGTCAGGAAAGGGATTGGATACCTCCTCGGTATCCTGTTGTTGCTTCCCATGTGGGGTTGCAGCAGTAGCAGTCAGGTTAACACCCCCAAGGTTCCCAAGCCGCAGCCTGCTTCACTGGTGTTGGCGACCCCCCTGCAGGTCTCCTACCAGAGTGAGCTGGCGCTCGCCCGACTCGGGCAGATGCTCAGTGAAATGGAACTGACCACCGAGCAACGGGCAGAGTTGTTCTATGAGCGTGCCGTGGTGTTTGATCGGGTTGGTCTGCGTTCCCTCGCGCGGCTCGATTTCAACCGTGCCCTGCGGGAGAAACCGGATTTCGCCGAGGCCTACAACTTCATCGGCGTCTATCTGGTACAGCAGCAGAATTAC
Organism: Aeromonas sp. R10-2; assembly: GCF_040908445.1. Lineage (NCBI taxonomy): Bacteria > Pseudomonadati > Pseudomonadota > Gammaproteobacteria > Aeromonadales > Aeromonadaceae > Aeromonas > Aeromonas sp. R10-2. Next base: position 15,119 of record NZ_JBFODS010000064.1, read on the forward strand.
GACGAAGCCTATGATGCCTTCGATTCCGCCCTCGAACTGGCGCCGGACTATGACTATGCCTATCTCAACCGTGGCATCGCCCTCTATTACGGCAACCGTCCCGAACTGGCCGCGGCCGATATGAAGCGTTTCTACGAGGCGCAGCCGGAAGACCCCTATCGGGTGATCTGGCTCTATCTGGCTGAGCAGAAACTCGACCCGTCGGCCGCCATGAGCCGGATGCGCGAGCGTCTCAACAAGTACGATGACGACGCCTGGAACTGGGATCTGGTTCGCCTCTATACCGGCGAGATCAACGCTTCCCAGCTGATGGGCAACGTGGTGAAAGGGGTGAAGGATAACCGGGAGCTTGCCGAGCGCCTGTGTGAAACCTACTTCTATCTGGGCAAGTTCGAGCTGGGCAAAGGCAACCGCAAGGAGGCCATCAGTTACTTCAAGCTGGCCTTATCTAACAACGTCTATGACTTCATCGAGCACCGCTATGCGCTGCTGGAGCTGGAGTTGATGGCGCGCAAGCCCTTGCCGCCAGGTGCCCAGAGCGCTCGTAACAAGGGTGATCAGCCCTCCTGAACCACTGCCAGATAGTGGTAAAAAGGCCTCGCGATGAGGCCTTTTTGTTGGGCGTATGGCGGGTTTACTCCACCAGGCTCATGCCGGGGATCTGGCGCCAGTAGCCGTTGCAGTCACTTCCTTGCTGCAAGGAGAGGGGAGCCTGGCCCTGCCGGTTGACTTTGAAGCGGGCCAGCATCTCCAGCGTCTCCATCCCTTGCGGCGAAAGCCTGACCACATCTACCAGACCTTCCATACCAGCCAGCTCGTTACCCAGGTTGTAGCAGTAACCGGACTGGGTCTGGATCCCGTTGAGATTGAACACCCGCTGCCCCTCGCGGCTGTTGGCCAGTCGTCCGGTGGGGTAGTTGATGCAGGCGAGCTCGCAGTTGTCTTTCGGTTTGTCGAGGGAGCGGGCGGTGAAGCAGCGCGCCGAGTAGGCGAGCGGCAGATGGCCGTAGGCAAACACCTCCACCTCAAATTGGTCGCGTAGGGGGCCCAGATCCTGATTGAGCTGGATCAGCCAGTCACGGGAGAGCTCCACCGGCATGACCCAGCGTTTCATCCCCTGTTTGAGCAGCATGCGCAGCACATCTGCGTTATAGGCGTTGATGGCGGGACCACAGACGAAGGGGATCTCTGCCTCCCAGGCGAGTTGCACCGTACCGAGATCGTTGGCTTCGACCATCAGGTCGCCATTGTCGACCAGCCGCTTCACCTCCTTGAGCTCGGAAGGGGCGGAGATAAGGGCGAGGGTCGAGAGCACCACCTGCTTGCCGGAGTTGGCCACCTGACGGGCCAGCGCAATCCAGTCATCGACTTTGAGTTCGCGCCGCTTGCTGCAGACGGTCTCCCCCAGATAGATGATGTCGGCCTGACTGTCGGCAGCGGCATGGTAAAAGGCTTCGGTATCGGCTTTGGGCCAGTAGAAGAGCAGAGGCCCGAGAGAAAATTGCATGGGTGGACTCCTTATTGCCACTGACGATGGTAGGCGCCGAGGGTAGTCTGGCTACCTTCGGAGACGCGGGCTAGCTGGGCATCCCACTCAGCTTTAACCTGATAGGCCTCGGGATTGGCCTGATAGGCATCGATGGCTGCACGCCAGACCCGGGTCACTTGCTCCACATAAGCGGGGCTGCGCTGGCGCCCTTCAATCTTGACCGACTGGATCCCGGTCTTGAACAGCTCGGGCAGGAGACCCAGGGTATTGAGACTGGTGGGCTCTTCCAGCGCGTGGTAGGTCTGGCCATCCACGTCGAAACGCCCTTTGCAGAGGGTCGGGTAACCGGCATTTTCGCCCGGGCCATAGCGGTCGATCAGCACCTCGTTGAGCCGCGACTCGAGACCATTCGGGGTCTCTTCCCAACGGACGAACTTGGCCGGTGAGCAGGCGCCGACGGTGTTGGGACTCTCGCCAGTCATGTAGGAGGAGAGATAGCAGCGCCCCTCGGCCATGATGCAGAGGCTGCCAAAGGCGAATACCTCAAGGCCAACATCGGTCTCGCGGGCCAGCTGCTTGACCTGATGCATGGAGAGCACCCGGGGCAGCACCACCCGTGTGACATTGAATTGCTGCTGATAGAAGCGAATGGCGGCGGCATTGGTGGCGCTGGCCTGCACCGAGACATGGAGTTCCATCTCGGGGTAGTGGCGGCTGGCATAATCCAGCACGGCGAGATCGGCGATGATTAACGCATCGGCGCCGAGGGCCACCCCGCGATCAACCGCCTGTTTCCATCGAGTATCGGCCCCGGGATGGGCAAAGGTATTGATGGCAATATGCAGCTTGCGACCATGTTGATGCACATAATCTACCGCCTTCTCCAGTTTGCTGTCGGTAAAGTTGAGACCGGCAAAGTGGCGTGCATTGGTGTCATCCTTGAAACCGATATAAACGGCATCGGCCCCGTTATCCACGGCGGTTTTCAGTGCCGGCAAACTGCCTGCCGGACAGAGTAATTCCATTGGTACGCTCCGAGAGTGCATATGAAGGGCAAACGAGCCCTGATTGTATGCAGCCATGCACTCCCGCTTTTTGACCTGAGGCAGCTTTATGTGGCTTTACCCTTCTTGAGGTAACCCTGCACAAGTTTGATTTCCAACAGGATCTTGCCACTCTCCCTGTGTTTGAATGCGCAAAAAAGGGAGTCTATCGTGTTTCAACAACTGCAACGCCGCCTGGTCGAACAGGCTCCGCGCTTCTTGCGCCATCCCCTCAAGCTGGTTCCCTTCAATCTGCAAAAGCAGCTGATGGAGAGTTTGCTGGCCCGGGTATTCAAAGAGGCTATCGAAGATGGCGATTTCGAGTTTCTGGCAGACAAGTGGCTGAAAGTCGAAGTCTCTGATCTGGAGCTGTGCTGGTTTATCAGTGAGCAGAATGGCCAGCTGGTGGTAGCTCGCGAGTGTGACAAGGCCGATGTCTGCTTCAGCGGTACCGCCAACGACCTGATCCTGATTGCCGGTCGCAAAGAGGATCCGGATTCGCTCTTTTTCCAGCGCAAGCTGAAGATAGAAGGGGATACCGAACTGGGCCTTGAGGTGAAAAACCTGATGGACAGTCTGGATCTCGATGGCTTGCCAAGCCTGATGAAGTATCCCCTGATGGATCTGGCGACGTTTATCGAACGCGCCCGCACCGAGTCAGCGCAGGCTCCGGTGCAGACGGCGCCGGGCGGGATCCCGTCTTAAGTGGGCAATCACCCCATGGGCATGGCGACGATAATGGTGCCGTGCCCAGAGGCAACGACAGGCCCACAGACAGGGCACCAAGGCGATGAGTGCCGCAGGGGCGGGCAGCTGTGCCATGGCCAGCCCCGCAGCCAGCCAGATGAAGGGCTGCGCTTCATACAGCCACTCCGGCTGCAGCCAGCGTTTGGTCGGAAAGATAATCAGATCGGTACGCCGGTAGCTGGAGCGCATCATCCAGGTCACCGCTCCGGCGATAAACAGCAAGGCGCCTGCAAACCAGAGCAGGGGCTGTTCACTCAACGTAATCATGGCAATGGCTGCCAACAGGTAGAGGCTGGGCAATCTCTCATAGATAAAGGGAGGAAGCATGGTGTGTTGTCTCCTGTGCCGTTTATCGGATATCCATCAAGTTTAGTCCCCCCCTCTCACTTCCCTCATGCTGGTTTGTTATACAAACGGGTGGTTTTGTTCTGAAATGGCTCGGCTTTTACGGTGCCAACATCGTGTTCTATTATGTTACAATTGCGCGCCATTTTTGACTGAAGATTGACTGGGCATGTTGGATCAGATTCGTATCGTTTTGGTAAACACCTCTCATACCGGCAACATGGGGTCTGCGGCACGCGCCATGAAGACCATGGGGTTGACCCAGCTGGTATTGGTTGATCCGCAAGCCTTGCCGGATGACAATGCCTTCGCCCTGGCGGCTGGTGCCAGCGATGTGCTTGCCAATGCCCGTATCGTCCCGGCTCTGGACGACGCGATCGCCGATTGTGGTTTGGTGATTGGCACCAGCGCCCGCTCTCGAACTCTGAGCTGGCCCATGCTCGATCCCCGTGAGGCCGGCGAAAAGTCGGTGGTTGAGGGGATGCAGCACCCGGTCGCGCTGGTGTTTGGCCGTGAACGCACCGGTCTCACCAATGACGAGTTGCAAAAGTGCCACTACCACGTGGCCATTCCGGCCAATCCTGATTACAGCTCCCTCAATCTGGCCATGGCGGTGCAGACCCTCTGTTACGAAGTGCGGATGCGCTGGCTGCAGGGGCAGGCCGCCGAGCCTGAAGATGAGATGGCCTATCCGAGTGCCGCCCAGCTGGAAGGGTTTTATCAGCACCTGGAACAAACCCTGATGAAGACCGGTTTTATTGCCGATGACCATCCGGGTCATGTGATGAGCAAGCTGCGTCGCTTGTTCAATCGGGCTCGGCCGGAAGCAGCTGAGCTCAACATTCTGCGCGGTATTCTGACCTCGGTGCAGAAAGCGCACGTACCGGATTAATCCGACTGATTTACTCAACCATATACTTGACTGATTTGGTCGGGTATGTGACCATGTGCCCCATTAAATTGCTTCGCAAGACGGTAAGGCACATGAGACTGACTTCAAAAGGACGTTACGCTGTAACCGCCATGCTCGACGTGGCGCTGCATGCAGAGCAGGGGCCCGTCCCCCTTGCCGATATTTCCGAGCGCCAGGGCATCTCGTTGTCCTATCTCGAGCAGCTCTTTGCCCGCCTGCGCAAACATGGTCTGGTGAGCAGCGTGCGTGGCCCGGGCGGTGGTTATCGCCTCGGGTTGGCTCCAGGCGAGATTTCGGTTGGTCAGGTGATCACCGCGGTCGATGAGTCGGTCGATGCAACCAAGTGCCTCGGCAAGGGCGGTTGCCACGGCGGTACCCAGTGCCTGACTCACTCCCTGTGGCGCGACCTGAGTGAGCGGATCTCCAGCTTCCTCGGGGATATCACGCTGGCCGAGCTGGTACGCCAGGCCGATGTGCGCCGGATTGCCGGCAAGCAAGATGAACAAATGAAGACCGTGTTGTCCCTGGTTGATCGGGCAGAACACGGCGATGTGAGCTTGAAAGTCCAACTATAAACGTGCTTTCCACAGCGGGACTCTGTATGACCCGGACTGTGACGGAGAAAAACATGAAACTGCCTATTTACCTTGATTATTCGGCAACCTGTCCGGTGGACCCGCGTGTCGCAGAAAAAATGATGCAGTGTCTCACCATGGATGGCCTGTTCGGCAATCCGGCTTCCCGTTCTCACCGCTTTGGCTGGCAAGCCGAGGAGGCGGTGGATCTGGCCCGTAATCAAGTGGCAGATCTGATCGGTGCCGATCCCCGCGAGATCGTCTTCACTTCCGGTGCGACCGAATCCAATAACCTGGCCATCAAGGGTGTTGCCCACTTCTATGCCAGCAAGGGCAAGCACATCATCACCTCCAAGACCGAACACAAGGCGGTGCTCGATACCTGTCGCCAGCTGGAGCGTGAAGGGTTCGAGGTGACCTATCTTGAGCCGATGCCCAACGGCCTGTTCACTATCGAGATGATCGAGAATGCCATGCGTGATGACACCATCCTGGTCAGCATCATGCATGTGAACAACGAAATCGGCGTGGTTCAGAACATTGCCGCCATCGGCGAGTTGTGCCGTTCCCGCAAGATCCTGCTGCACGTGGATGCCGTTCAGAGTGTGGGCAAGATCCCGGTAGATGTGGAAGCACTGAAAGTGGACCTGCTCTCCGTCTCAGCACACAAGGTGTATGGTCCGAAAGGGATCGGTGCACTGTTTGTTCGCCGCAAACCCCGCGTTCGTCTGGAAGCCCAGATGCACGGTGGCGGCCACGAGCGCGGCATGCGTTCCGGTACTCTGCCGACCCACCAGATCGTCGGGATGGGCGAAGCTTTCCGCATCGCCAAAGAAGAGATGGTGAGTGAAGGCGAGCGTATCTTGGCACTGCGCCAGCGTCTGTGGAATGGCATCAAGGATATTGAAGCCGTCTACATCAATGGCGATCTGGAGCAACGTGTTCCGGGCAACCTCAACGTCAGCTTTGCCTATGTGGAAGGGGAATCCCTCATCATGGCGCTGAAAGATTTGGCGGTCTCTTCCGGTTCGGCCTGTACCTCCGCCAGCCTGGAACCCTCCTATGTGCTGCGCGCACTGGGTCTGAACGACGAGCTGGCACACAGCTCCATCCGTTTCAGCATGGGTCGCTTCACCACCGAGGAAGAGATTGACTACGCGGTCAAGCTTATTCGTGACTCCATCGGTCGTCTGCGCGAGATGTCCCCCCTGTGGGAGATGTACAAAGACGGCGTCGATCTGAACACGGTCGAATGGGCTCATCACTGATCCACCGGGTCAGTGAGCAACAGAATTAGCAGGAGTGAGATATGGCTTACAGTGAAAAAGTAATCGACCACTACGAGAATCCTCGCAACGTCGGTGGTTTCGACAAGAATGATCCCAGCGTTGCAACCGGCATGGTCGGTGCGCCCGCCTGTGGCGACGTGATGAAGCTGCAATTGAAGATCAGCGATGAAGGCATCATCGAAGATGCCAAGTTCAAGACCTACGGCTGCGGTTCTGCCATCGCCTCCAGCTCCCTGGTGACCGAATGGGTCAAGGGCAAGACCCTGGACGAAGCGGCTGGCATCAAGAACACCGATATCGCCGAAGAGTTGGCCCTGCCACCGGTGAAGATCCACTGCTCCATTCTGGCCGAGGACGCCATCAAGGCCGCCATCGCCGATTACAAGCAGAAGAAAGGTCTCTAAGCGCCGGAGAGCAGTATGGCTATTACCATGACAGATGCCGCCGCGGCACGGGTTTCCTCTTTTCTGGCTAACCGGGGCAAGGGCATTGGCCTGCGCCTCGGCGTCAAAACCACCGGCTGCTCCGGTCTTGCCTACGTGCTTGAGTTCGTTGATGAACTGACCGATGAGGATCAGGTGTTCGAGCAGCAGGGCGTCAAGATTATTGTTGATGCCAAGAGCCTGATCCATCTGGATGGCACCGAGCTGGATTTCGTCAAGGAGGGCCTCAACGAGGGCTTCCAGTTCAACAATCCCAATGCCAAAGGCGAGTGTGGTTGCGGCGAAAGCTTCAGTGTCTGAGATGTTTGACGTCAATGATCCTTCGTCTGTGGTTGAGCGGGTTGCCCATGACCCGTTCAATCACATCTCATTTGCCAGGGGCGAGTGAGGTTGTGGCGAACGTTTCCAAGAGGTTTGCATGAATCATTTCGAGCTGTTTGGGCTGGTTGAAGGCTTTGAGCTCGATACCCGTCAGTTGGCTGATACCTACCGCCAGCTGCAAACCCAATTCCATCCTGATCGTTTTGCCACCGCCCCCGAACGGGAGCAGCTGGCTGCGGTGCAACGTGCCGCCCAGATCAACGAAGCATTCACCACCCTCAAGGCGCCGCTACGCCGTGCCGAATATCTGCTCTCCCTGCGTGGCACCGATATCCGTGGTGAACAGCAGACCCTGCAAGATACCGCGTTTCTGATGCAGCAGCTGGAGTGGCGCGAGCGTCTGGCCGATCTGAAAGATGACGCCGACCCTGAGCGCGCCATCAAGGATTTTCGCAGCGAGATCAGGCATGATCACCAGATGTTGATGCAGCAGCTGACCGAGTCTCTTGCCGCCGGCAAAGATCTCGTTGCCGCTGATTGCGTTCGCAAACTCAAGTTTGTCGACAAGCTCCTCGAAGAGCTGGAACGATTCGAAGACTCGCTTCTCGAGTCTTGATCCTTTAACGCTGGAAGTTTCATTACCCATGGCATTACTGCAAATCGCCGAACCCGGCCAGAGCGCTGTTCCTCATCAGCACAAACGTGCCGTCGGCATCGATCTCGGCACCACCAACTCTCTCGTCGCTGCGGTTCGCAGCGGTCACGCCGATACCCTTTGCGATGAGCAAGGGCGCGACCTGCTCCCGTCGGTGGTGCACTATCAAAGCGACGCCATTCGAGTCGGAATTGATGCCAAGCGCGAAGCGGCGCTCGATCCTCACAACACCATCGTCTCGGTCAAACGGATGATGGGCAAGGCGCTGGCCGATATCGATACCCGCCAACAGCCTTACCAGTTTGTTGCCGCCGACAATGGCATGCCGCAACTGCAAACCCGTCAGGGGCTGGTCAATCCGGTACAGGTCTCGGCCGAAATTCTCAAAAAGCTGGCCGAGCGTGGCGCCCAGACACTCGGGGGCGATCTCGATGGCGTGGTCATTACCGTGCCCGCCTATTTCGATGATGCCCAGCGTCAGGGGACCAAGGATGCGGCCCGTCTGGCCGGTCTGCACGTGCTGCGTTTGCTCAACGAGCCGACCGCGGCCGCGATTGCCTATGGCCTTGACTCCGGTCAGGAAGGGGTGATCGCGGTTTACGATCTGGGGGGCGGCACCTTCGATATCTCTATCCTGCGTCTGCACCGCGGTGTGTTCGAAGTGATGGCGACCGGCGGCGATTCCGCCCTCGGCGGTGATGATTTTGATCACCTGCTGGCGGACTGGATCAAGGAGCAAGCGGGCCTCTCCGGTGAGCTGGATGCCCATCTGCAGCGCGAGCTGCTGGATGTGGCCGCTGCCGTCAAACACGGCCTGACCGATGCCGAGCAGGTGGCGTGCACCTTTGCTGGCTGGCAGGGTTCAGTGAGCCGTAGCCAGTTTGATGAACTCATCACCCCGCTGGTGAAACGGACCTTGCTGGCTTGTCGCCGCGCCCTGCGCGATGCCGGTCTCGAGCAGGTGGAAGTGCTGGAAGTGGTGATGGTCGGTGGCTCCACCCGGGTGCCGCTGGTGCGTGAACTGGTGGGCGAGTTCTTCCAGCGTACGCCGCTGACCAGCATCGATCCGGACAAGGTTGTCGCCATTGGCGCCGCCATCCAGGCCGATATTCTGGTGGGCAACAAACCTGATGCCGAGATGCTGCTGCTGGACGTTATCCCGCTATCGCTGGGTCTGGAGACCATGGGTGGCCTCGCCGAGAAAGTGATCCCGCGCAACACTACCATTCCGGTTGCCCGCGCCCAGGAGTTCACCACCTTCAAGGATGGTCAGACCGCCATGGCCATTCACGTGGTGCAGGGCGAGCGGGAGCTGGTAGCCGATTGCCGCTCCCTGGCCCGCTTTACCCTGACCGGCATTCCGCCGATGGCAGCCGGCGCCGCCCATATTCGCGTCACCTTCCAGGTGGATGCGGATGGTCTGCTCTCGGTCAGCGCCATGGAGAAATCCTCCGGCGTGCAGGCCGAGATCCAGGTCAAGCCCTCTTACGGGCTGGCGGAGCAGGATATCCTCAACATGCTGAGTGCCTCCATCGAGAACGCCCAGCAGGATATGGATGCCCGCATGCTGGCCGAGCAGCAGGTTGAAGCCGACCGGGTGGTCGAGAGTCTCAATGCGGCGCTGGCCGCCGATGGCGATGCCCTGCTCAATGCTGCCGAGCGTGCCGAGATTGATGCCGCCATCGCCCATCTGCTGACCATGCGCAACAGCGGCGCAACCCATCAAATCAAAGAAGCCATTGAGGCAGCCGATGCTGTCAGTGGCGAGTTTGCAGCCCGCCGGATGGACGCCTCCATCCGCAAGGTGCTGACCGGACAAAACGTCAACAAGGTGTAATATGCCAAAACTGATCATTCTTCCTCATCCCGTACTCTGTCCGGATGGCGCCGCCCTCGAGGGGCAAAGCGGCGAGACCATTCTGGATGTGGCGCTGCGCAACGGTATCGAAATCGAGCACGCCTGCGAGAAATCCTGTGCCTGCACGACCTGCCACTGCGTGGTGCGCGAGGGCTTTGACTCGCTCGAGCCAAGTGACGAGCTGGAAGACGACATGCTGGACAAGGCCTGGGGGCTGGAGCCGGAATCCCGTCTCAGCTGCCAGGCAAAATTGGCGGACGAGGATCTGGTGGTTGAACTGCCCAAGTACACCCTGAACCTTGCCTCTGAACGCCATTAATTACACATGAGTGAATTGCACGTGCAGCATCCTGTGGTGCTTCAGTGATATGGTGGAAGGCCGTGACCCTCGGGGGCACGGCCTTTTTTGTATTCGTTATTCTCTCTTTGCCAATAAGCTCTTTCCCATAAAGAGTGCTTATACATAGTGCCAGTAAAAAGGAAGCAAACACGATGGCTGACATGATGAAGGTAGCGTTATCCACCCAGGCTGCGGCCGCTTATTGGGGCGAGGGCGCCCAGCTCAGTTTCAATGGCGACGAGGCACTGATCCATCTTGGTGCCGCCGGTCAGGAGAAGGATGTTCTGCGTACCGTTCAGCGCGCCGCCCGTCGCCTCGAATCGAGCGGGATCAAGCGGGTGACGCTGGTCGGTGAAGGCTGGGATCTGGAGCGTCGCTACGCGTTCGCCCAGGGGTTCTACGCCGCCAAGGGAGCGCGTGAACTGGATTTTGGCCAGCAGAGCGACGCGGAAGCCCGTGAACTGGATGCGCTGCTCAAGGCGGCTCGCTGGGTACGTGACATCACCAATGGCTGTCCGGAAGAGATCTACCCCATGAGTCTGGCGGAATCGGCCCTGTTGCTCATTCGTGGTCTGGCCGGGGATCAGGTTACAGCTCGCATCACCGCCGGTGAAGCGCTGCGCGAGTCCGGCCATATCGGGATCTGGTCGGTTGGCCGTGGCAGCGAGCGCGAGCCTGTGCTGCTGGAGCTTGACTACAACCCGACCGGTGATCGCAATGCACCCGTGGTGGCGGCGCTGGTGGGCAAGGGGATCACTTTCGATTCCGGTGGCTACTCCATGAAGTCCTCTGACAACATGCTGCCGATGAAGTCCGATATGGGCGGTGCCGCCATGGTGACCGGCGCGTTGGCGCTGGCTATCAGCCGCGGTCTGAACCAGCGGGTGAAGCTCATTCTCTGCTGCGCCGAGAACCTGGTCTCCGGCCACGCCTTCAAGCTGGGCGACATCCTCACTTACAAGAATGGGGTTTCGGTCGAGATCCAGAACACCGATGCGGAAGGTCGTCTGGTACTGGCCGATGGCCTGATGGCGGCCTCCGACAGCGGTGCAGATTATATCCTTGACGCAGCCACCCTGACCGGCGCCGCCAAGATGGCGCTGGGCCGCGACTACAATGCGGTGTTTGCCCTCGATGAGACCGAACAGCTGCGTGCGCTGGCCGCCGCCAAGGTGGAAAACGAACAGGCGTGGGCGCTGCCGCTGGAACCCTGGCATGCCAGCCAGCTCACCTCGGCCTTTGCCGATCTGGGCAACGTCGCCTCAGCCGAAGGCACGGCCGGTGCCACCACGGCTGCAGCGTTCCTTTCCCGTTTCGTACGTGATGAGGGTAAGGGGTGGGTGCACCTGGATCTGGCGGCCTCTTATCAGAAATCGGGCAACGATCTCTGGGCGACCGGCGCCAAGGGTCACGGTCTGCGTACCATAGCCCGCTGGCTGCAGGAGGTGACCGCATGAATGTCTGGCTGAGTCGTGAATTTGCACCGGCCGAGTGGGGGGAGGGGGCGCTGCTCTCTCACCGTGCCGACGGCATGGTGATCCATCTGGTGACGGCCAATCCTCTGCTCGATATCCAGCAGGCGGCCCGTCGCCTCTGCCAGCAGGGGATCCAGAAAGTGACTTTGGCTGGTCACTGGGAGCGTGAACAGCAGTGGGCTTTTGCCCAAGGGCTGCAAACCCCCAAGGCGGAGGTGCAACTGCAGTGGGCCATGTCCTCGGAAGAGGACAGAGAGGAGCTGGAAGCGCGTTGGCTCTGCGGCCGCTGGGTGCGCGAGATGACCAATGCCACCCCGGAGCAGTTGGGCCCGCTGGAGCTGGCGGTGGAAGCGGCCTCTTTTATTACCGAGCTGGCGCCGGACAAGGTGAGTCATCGCATTTTGAAAGGCGAAGCGCTGCAACAGGCGGGCTGGGTCGGCCTCTATCAGGTGGGCCGCGGCAGTGCGCGCGAACCGGTATTGCTGGAGCTCGACTTCAACCCGGGGCGTGACCCCAAGGCGCCGGTGGCGGCAGCGCTGGTGGGCAAGGGGATCACCTTTGACTCCGGCGGCTACTCCATGAAGAGCTCCGAGGGGATGCTCACCATGAAGTGCGACATGGGGGGCGCGGCGATTGTCACCGGTGCGCTGGCGCTGGCTATGCTGCGCGGGCTCGACAAGCGGGTGAAGCTGATCCTCTGCTGCGCCGAGAACCTGGTCTCCGGCCACGCCTACAAGCTGGGCGACATCCTCACCTACAAGAACGGCACCACGGTCGAGATTGTGAATACCGATGCCGAGGGGCGGCTGGTACTGGCCGATGGCTTGCAACTGGCGAGCGAGTCCGGCGCACCGCTGATCATCGATGCCGCGACCCTGACCGGCGCAGCCGTGATGGCGCTGGGTGGGCGCTACAATGCTCTGTTCGGCCTCGACAAAGGGTTGGTAAGCCGCGCAATGACCTATGCCGATGCTGAGCATGAGCCTGCCTGGCCGCTGCCGCTGGAGCCCTGGCACCGCCAGCAGTGCCCTTCCCATTACGCCGACACGGCCAACAGCCGTCCGGTGAAGGGGGGTGGGCCGGGTGGCGCCTCCAACGCTGCGGGTTTCCTCTCCCGTTTCGTTGCCAACGAAGGGATGGGCTGGTTGCATATCGATCTGGCCGCCTGCTTCAGTGACAACGGCGATGCCCTCTGGGCGCCGGGAGCTAATACTCTGGGGATGCGCACCATAGCGCGGGCCTTGCTGGCGGAAGCCAAATAGGCGAGACAAGGCACCTTCGGGTGCCTTTTTCATGCTGTTCGAATTGTGAACAAAAGATGGGGTTTTGGCGGCTTAAGGTAACTATCGTGCGCAAGCGCACATATTTTCCGGCTCTGCTCGGTCAAGATGAGTGTGGATGTTGATTGCAAGGGAGTGATGTTTAATAAAAAGTTGCTTGTTTGTGTGTTTTTCCGGTTTTTGTTTACGTATAATCGCCAGCGAACATGGATTCTAACAATAAAACTCTGTAGTTAAGGAAAGATATCAATGGCCATCGAACGTACCTTCTCTATCGTCAAACCGGATGCTGTCAGCAAGAACCTGATCGGTGCCATCTATAGCCGTTTCGAAAGCGCAGGCTTGAAAGTGGTGGCATCCAAAATGCTGCACATGAGCAGTGAACAGGCTGCCGGTTTCTATGCCGAGCATCAGGGCAAGCCTTTTTATGACAATCTGGTCAGCTTCATGACCTCTGGCCCTGTCATGGTGCAGGTGCTGGAAGGGGAAGACGCCATCCGTCGCAATCGTGAGATCATGGGTGCTACCAACCCGAAAGAGGCGCTGGCTGGTACCTTGCGTGCCTGTTATGCCGAGAGCATCGATCGCAACGCAGTACATGGCTCCGATGCACCGGCATCCGCTGCCCGCGAAATTGCCTACTTCTTCTCTGACAACGAGATTTGCCCGCGCGGCTGATTTTTGTTGATGATGACCCAAGGGAGCCTCGGCTCCCTTTGTTGTTTTCGCCGTTTACGCAATATCCCTCTATTCTCCAGGTGGAAAGCCAGACCCATTATTTGTACAATGCCGCCCCCTGACGTCGTCAGCCAATAATTGATGAAGTGTTTGAACTGAGGCCATTGATGAGCGAAACAAAAATCAACCTGCTGGATCTTGATCGGGATGCCATGCGTGCCTTTTTCGTCGAACTGGGCGAGAAGCCATTCCGGGCAGATCAGGTCATGAAGTGGATCTATCACTTTGGGTGTGATGATTTCGATCAGATGACCAACGTCAACAAGGTGCTCAAAGAGCGCCTCAAGGCGATCGCCGAGATCAAGGCGCCCGAGATCAGCCGCGAGCAGCGCTCTGCCGATGGCACCATCAAGTGGGCTCTGCAGGTGGGCGATCAGGAGGTAGAGACCGTCTACATCCCGGAAGATGACCGCGCGACCCTCTGCGTCTCCTCTCAAGTTGGCTGTGCGCTGGAGTGCAAGTTCTGCTCCACGGCTCAACAAGGCTTCAACCGCAATCTGAAAGTCTCCGAGATCATCGGTCAGGTGTGGCGTGCGGCCCGCGTGGTCGGTGGCAAGCGTCCCATCACCAATGTGGTGATGATGGGGATGGGCGAGCCGCTGCTCAACCTCGCCAACGTGGTGCCCGCCATGCGTCTGATGATGGATGACTACGGCTTTGGCATCTCCAAGCGCCGGGTGACCATCTCCACCTCTGGCGTGGTACCTGCGCTGGACAAGCTGGGCGACCAGATCGACGTGGCGCTGGCTATCTCCCTGCACGCCCCGAACGACAAGCTGCGTTCAGAGATCATGCCGATCAACGACAAGTACAACATCGAGGAGTTCCTCGCCGGTGTCCGTCGTTACCTGGCCAAATCCAATGCCAACGGTGGTCGGGTGACCGTCGAGTATGTGCTGCTCGATCATATCAATGACGATATGCAGCATGCTCACGAGCTGGCCAAGGTGCTCAAGGACACTCCGAGCAAGATCAACCTGATCCCGTTCAACCCCTTCCCGGGCAACCCTTACGGCAAGCCGAGCAACAGCCGTATCGATCGCTTCTCCAAGGTGCTGATGGAGTACGGTTTCACCGTGATTGTCCGCAAGACCCGTGGTGATGACATCGATGCCGCCTGTGGTCAGCTGGTGGGTGACGTGATTGACCGTACCAAGCGAACTATCAAAAATCGGATGCAACAGGATGGGATTTCCGTCAAAATGGTTTAAATGCTAAGCCATTGTATAGACAGGGAATGGATACACGTACATTGATCGTAGTGGCAGCGCTCTGCGCGCTGCCAGGCTGTGTGACCGAGACCACTTACGCTGGCCAGAACTCGACCCAGCGTGAAGTGGGTCCTGACCTCAAGGCGGCTGCCCAAACCCGCCTCGACCTGGGTATCCAGTACCTGCGTCAGGGCAATGCCGAGCAGGCCAAGTTCAATCTTGACCGCGCCCTCCAGTATGACCCCTCCAACCCCCAGATCCAGATCGGTTTTGCCTACTTTTACCAGAAGGTAGGAGATTTCAAGGCAGCCGAGACCCATTACAAGAACGCCCTTGCCATGGATCCGTCCAATGCTGACGCAATGAACAACTATGGTGCCTTCCTCTGTGATCGCGGCAGGTATGCCGAGGCAGATCAGGCGTTCAACCAGGCTGTTATTCAGCCAGGCTACGTAAAAATTGCCGATACCTATGAAAATGCGGCACTTTGTGCGCTGCAAAATCGCAGAAATGATAAAGCAGGCGAGTACTATCGCCTGGCCTTGGGGTATAATCCCCGCAATCCAGGGTTATTGCTGGACTTGGCCGAGCTTTCCATGAAAGATGGCAAGCTGCCTGATGTGCAGTCCTACCTCGCCCGTTTTGCCGATGTGTCAGACGAGAACGAGGAGAGTCTCTGGTTGAGACTTCGGCTGGCGCAGGCGATGGACAAGCCGGCATTACTTCACCAATTCGGGACTGAGCTGGTAAGGCAATATCCCACTTCGCAACAAGCCAAGCGTTATTTAGCCAATGACTATTGAACAGCAACACGATTTCCAAGACGACTCCCAGGCAGTAGGCCCAGGCCAATTGCTGCGCAACGCCCGTGAACAGCTTGGCTGGACACGAGAACAGGTTGCGTCTCGCATTCACCTTCGTCTGACCCTGATCGCCGCTATCGAATCGGATACCTACGACAAGCACACCTCCCATACCTTTATTCGGGGCTATTTGCGTACCTATGCCAAGCTGGTCGGGATCCCCGATGAGACCATTCTGGCCGCTTACGACAAGCTGGGTCTGACCCCTCCCGACAATATCGACATGCAGAGCTTCTCCCGTCGCTCCCGCCAGCAAGCCAACGACAGTCGGCTCAAGGTGGTGACCTGGTTGATGATCCTGGTGTTGATTGCGCTCTCGGTCGCCTGGTGGTGGCAGAGTACTTCACGCCGCTCCGCCGGTGATGAAGCGCTGGCAGCCACCGAGATGAGTGCAACCAGTTCGACTCCGGCTGAACCTGCCATCACGCCGCCCGATGCAATCAACACCGCCCCGGTGGAAGGCACAGCCATCGTACCGGCCGCCACTGATGTAGCTGCCCCTGCGGTGATCTCCGATGCGACTGCTACCCTGGCGCCTGCTTCTGCGGCTGTTGCCCCGACCGATGTCAGTGCGGCTGTCGGCACTGCGACCGATGCAGCGGTATCCGGCGCCAATGGCACCGAATCTGAAGAGGCTGTCGTGGATCCGGCGACTGCGCCGCAACTGAAGATGAGCTTCACCGCCGATTGCTGGCTGGATGTGAAGGATGCCAACGGCAAGACCCTGTTCAGTGGTCTGAAGAAGGCCAACGACGAGCTGGTGCTGGAAGGCGCCGAGCCCCTGAAGTTCATCATTGGCGCGCCCATGGCCGTCAAGCTTGACTACAAGGGTCAGTCGTTTGATATGAGCCGTTACAACAACGGTCGTACAGCCCGCTTCTCACTGCCGCAGGAGTAATCTGTTTCCCATGTCTTCTCACGAATCACCCATCATTCGTCGTAAATCCAGACAGATCATGGTTGGTAATGTACCGGTTGGGGGCGATGCCCCCATTACCGTGCAGACCATGACCAACACCAAGACCACAGATGTTGCTGCTACCATCGAGCAGATCCAGCGGATCGAACGGGTCGGTGCCGATATCGTCCGTGTCTCCGTGCCCACCATGGAAGCGGCGGAAGCCTTCCGGCTCATCAAACAGCAGACCCGCATCCCCATCGTTGCCGATATCCACTTCGACTATCGCATCGCCCTGAAAGTGGCCGAGTACGGTGCCGATTGCCTGCGTATCAACCCGGGCAACATCGGCAACGAGCAGCGGGTGCGCTCGGTGGTCGATTGTGCACGCGACCTCAATATCCCGATCCGTATCGGGGTCAATGGCGGGTCGCTGGAGAAAGATATCCAGGAGAAGTACGGCGAGCCGACCCCAGAGGCGCTGGTAGAGTCCGCCATGCGTCACGTGGACTATCTCGATCGCCTCGATTTCCAGGACTTCAAGGTGAGCGTCAAGGCCTCCGATGTGTTCCTGGCAGTCGGTGCCTATCGCCTGCTGGCCAAGCAGATTGAACAGCCGCTGCACCTTGGCATCACCGAAGCGGGCGGTTTCCGTGCCGGTGCGGTGAAGTCTGCCATCGGTCTGGGCATGCTGCTTACCGACGGCATCGGCGATACCCTGCGTATCTCGCTGGCGGCGGATCCGGTGGAGGAGGTAAAGGTCGGTTTCGATATCCTCAAATCTCTGCGTATTCGCTCCCGTGGCATCAACTTTATCGCTTGCCCATCCTGCTCACGGCAGGAGTTCGATGTGATCGCCACCGTCAATGCTCTGGAAGAGCGGCTCGAAGATATCATCACCCCGATGGATGTCTCCATCATCGGTTGCGTGGTGAATGGCCCGGGCGAAGCACTGGTCTCCGATCTTGGTCTGGCGGGTGCCGCCAACAAGAGTGCCTTCTATGAAGGGGGCCAGCGGGTCGATCGGCTCGACAACAAGGATCTCATTCCAACTTTGGAGCGCCGCATTCGCGCCCGCGCCGCCATGCTGGATCCCGCCAACCGGATCCCGATGGACAAGGAGTGAGCGAAACAGGGCCACATTGGGTGGCCCTTTTTCCAGGTGACTGATTTTAAATCCCGCATCCGGATTCCCTGATTTTACCTTGGGGGGGAAAATCCCTATAATGCGGCCAAATTTTACCTCTTTTTCTCGAGTATCAACGTGGCAAAACAGATCCAAGCTATTCGCGGTATGAATGATTGCCTGCCGGAGCAGAGCCCGGTATGGCAGAAGGTTGAACAGATCCTGCGCCAGGTCGTTGCCAGCTATGGCTACAGCGAAGTGCGCATGCCGATTGTCGAGCAGACTCATCTGTTCAAGCGCGCCATCGGTGAAGTGACCGACGTGGTCGAAAAAGAGATGTACACCTTTGAAGATCGCAACGGCGACAGCCTGAGCCTGCGTCCGGAAGGGACCGCCAGCTGCGTCCGTGCCGGTATCGAACACGGTCTGCTCTACAACCAGGAACGCCGGATGTGGTACATGGGCCCCATGTTCCGTCACGAGCGTCCCCAGAAGGGCCGTTATCGCCAGTTCCACCAGTTCGGTGTCGAGCTGTTTGGCATCAACGGGCCGGACATTGACGCTGAGCTGATCATGCTGACCCACCGTCTGTGGCGTCTGTTTGGCATCAGCGAGCATGTCACCCTGCAGCTCAACACCTTGGGTCAGAGCGCCGAGCGTGCCGCTTACCGCGATGCGCTGGTGGCCTATCTGGAGCAGTACAAGGAGCAGCTGGACGAAGAGAGCCAGCGCCGCATGTACAGTAACCCGCTGCGGGTGCTCGACTCCAAGGATGAAAAGGTGCAGGCCATTTTGGCGGGTGCCCCGCGTCTGTTGGACCATCTGGGCGAAGAGAGCCTGGCCCACTTCGAGGGGCTCAAGCGCCTGCTCGAGTCTGCCGGTATCAAATACGAAGTGAACGAGCGTCTGGTACGTGGTCTTGACTACTACAACCTGACCGTGTTCGAGTGGGTCACCAGCAGTCTGGGTGCCCAGGGAACCGTCTGTGCCGGTGGCCGCTACGATGGTCTGGTGGAGCAGTTGGGCGGTCAACCGACCCCGGCCGTGGGCTTTGCCATGGGCATGGAGCGTCTGGTGCTGATGCTGGAAACTCTCGAGCTCAACGCCGATATCCGCCCGGCGGTGGATGTCTATCTGGCGATGGTGGGCGAGGGGACCGAACAGGCTGGCTTCCAGCTGGCCGAGCGTCTGCGCGATGCCCTGCCGGACCTGCGCCTCATGAGCCACTGCGGTGGTGGCAACTTCAAGAAACAACTCAAACGTGCCGACAAGAGCGGCGCGGCAATCGCCCTGATCCTTGGTGAGACCGAGGTGCAAAACGGGGAGATCACTATCAAATATCTGCGTGGTCAGGCCGAGCAACAGACCGTCAAGGTTGACGCCGCCATTGCCCTGCTGGCAGCCAAAGGAGAGTAAGCTGTGGAAGTCTATACCACCGAAGAACAACAGGTTGAGGTTATCAAGGAGTGGTGGAAAGAGAACGGAACCTCGGTGATTGCCGGGACCGTGATCGGTCTGGTCGGTCTGTTCGGCTGGCGCTATTACAACCAGCACCAGCAAGAGACCATGGAGGCCTCCTCCCACTCTTACAACCAGGTGATTGAGCAGCTGGCCAAGGGCGATGCCGCCGGTTTCGAGCAGGCACAGCAGTTTGTCACCGCCAACAAGGGTGACTCCTACGGTGAACTGGCCGCGTTGCAACTGGCTGCCGCTGCCGTCAAGGCGGGCAAGCTGGATCTGGCTGCCGAGCAGCTGGAGCTGGTGGCGACCACGGGTGACGAGAGCATTCGTCCCATCGCGGCGCTGCGTCTGGCCCGTGTGCTGAATGATCAGGGCAAGGCAGATGAAGCGCTGGCCAAGCTGGCGACCATCCAGAATGAGGCCTTCAAGGCGCAGGTAGCGGAAGCCCGTGGTGATGTGCTGCAAAAGCAGGGCAAGACCGAAGAGGCTCGTGATGCCTATCAGGCGGCGGCGGATGCCGGCGGCCTGCAGGGTAGCGCCGAGCTCAAGCTGAAAATGGACGATCTGGCCCTGCCGGCCGTTGCGACTGGTGAGGCACCGGATGCGTAATCTATTCAAGATGGTGGCGCTGGGGGCTGCGGTCTCCTTCGCTCTGCAGGGTTGCTCCCTGTTCAGTTCCGAAGAGGATCTCAACCCGATGGCGCCGCTGCCCAAGGTTGAATCTGCCTTCACTGCCGACACCGCATGGTCATCTACTGTGGGTGATGGTATCGGTGATTTCTACTCCCAGCTCAAGCCGGTGGTGGAAGAGGATCGTATCTATGCGGCGGCCCGTGACGGCGATGTCAGCGCCTTTGACCGTGCCAGTGGCGATCGCCTCTGGACTGTCGATCTGGCCGACCTGCCGGTCAACGCCGACAAGCGCAGCGCCCGCCTTTCCGGCGGCCTGGTCTCCCGTTACGGCAAGCTGTTCCTCGGCTCCGAGAACGGGGTGGTCTACGCCCTGAACGAAGAGAACGGTGAAGTGCTGTGGCAGACCAATGTGCCCGGCGAAGTGGTGGCAAGCCCCGCGGTGGAAGATGGCCGCGTGGTGGTGTTGACCACCTCCGGTCGCCTGATCGCCCTCGACACTGATGAAGGCAAGATGCAGTGGTCGCTCTCCGAAGAGCAGCCGCCGCTGACCCTGCGCAGTGCCGGTGCACCGGTGATCACCAACGGCGCCGTGATTTACGGTCGTGCCGATGGCAAGGTGGGCATCGCCCTGCTGAGCAACGGCCAGCCTGTGCGCCAGTCCAAGGTGGCTGATCCGCGCGGTGCCACCGAGCTGGACCGCATGGTTGACGTCGATGCCAGCCCGCTGATTGCCGGTGATGAGCTCTATGCCATCGCCTACAACGGTCAGCTGATGGCGCGCAAACTGATGACCGGTGATGAAGTGTGGAAGCGCAAGTATTCCGGCTATCGCGATCTGGCGATGACCGGTAATGCCATCGTGCTGACCGACAGCCGCAGCCACCTGTTTGCCATCGACCGTCGCAACGGTCTGGAGCTGTGGTCCAACACCCAGCTGGAAAATCGTACCGTCACTGCACCTGTCATCTTCGGTGACTATGTGGTGGTGGGTGATGTGGAAGGATACCTGTATTGGCTTGATCGTACCGACGGTACCATCAAGGCGATGCAGCAGCTCGATAGCAGTGGTCTCTATGCCGCCCCGCTGGTGGATGGCGAGACCCTGTATGTGCAGAGCCGTGACGGCAAGTTGTACGCCCTCAAGCGTCCTTGATCGTCCGATAATGTGAATATCCGGCTCCTGGTCTTCGGACCCGGAGCCTTTGTCGTCTTGAGAATGAGGCTTTTATGACTCCTGTAGTAGCCCTGGTGGGCCGCCCCAACGTGGGGAAATCCACCCTGTTTAACCGCTTGACCCGTACTCGGGATGCCCTGGTTGCCGATTTTCCCGGTCTGACCCGGGACCGTAAATACGGTCAGGCGAAGTTGGGCGAGCTGGAATTTATCGTGGTCGATACCGGCGGTATCGATGGCACCGAAGAGGGGATCGAGCTGAAGATGGCCGAGCAATCCCTGCTGGCCATCGAAGAAGCGGACGTCGTGCTGTTCATGGTGGATGCCCGTGCCGGTCTGACCGCGGCGGATCAAGCCATTGCCGAGCACCTGCGCAAGGCCCACAAGAAGGTATTTCTGGTGGCCAACAAGACCGACGGTATCGACGGTGATTCCGCTGTCTCCGAGTTCTACGGTCTGGCGCTGGGCGAGGTCTACCAGATCGCGGCCGCCCACGGTCGTGGCGTGCTGAGCCTGCTGGAACTGGCCCTGGCTCCCCATCTGGAGACCCTGGTCGACTCCGCTACCGATGAAGATGCGCAGGATGAGGAAGAGGAGGACTTCGACGAAGAAGCCCTGCTGCGCATGGTGGCTGCCGGTGAACTCGATACCAAAGAGGACACCAAGGAGACCCCGTTCGCCGACCTGCCCATCAAGTTCGCCATCGTTGGTCGTCCCAACGTCGGTAAATCTACCCTGACCAACCGCATGCTGGGTGAAGATCGGGTCATCGTCTATGACATGCCCGGCACCACCCGTGACTCCGTTTACATTCCGATGGAGCGTGACGAGCAGAAGTATGTGGTCATCGATACCGCCGGTGTGCGTCGTCGTGGCAAGGTGCACGAGACGGTGGAGAAGTTCTCCGTTATCAAGACCCTGAAAGCTATCGAAGATGCCAACGTCTGCCTGCTGGTGATCGACGCCCAGGAGACCATCACCGATCAGGACTTGAGCATCCTTGGCTATGTGCTCCACGCCGGTCGCTCCGTGGTGCTGGTGGTGAACAAGTGGGATGGTCTGGATCAGAAGGTGAAAGAGGATGTGAAGAACGAGCTGGATCGTCGCTTGGGCTTCATCGACTTCGCTCGCGTCCACTTCATCTCCGCCCTGCACGGTAGCGGTGTCGGCCACCTGTTTGAATCTATTCAGGAGGCTTACCAGTCCGCCACCCGTCGTACCAGCACGGCCATGCTGACCCGCATCATGCAGATGGCGCAGGAAGATCACCAGCCGCCGATGGTCAATGGTCGCCGCGTCAAGCTCAAGTATGCCCACGCCGGTGGCTACAACCCGCCGCGCATCGTGATCCACGGCAACCAGCTGAACGACTTGCCGGACTCCTACAAGCGGTATCTGATCAACTATTTCCGCAAGTCCCTCAAGATCATGGGCTCGCCGATCCGGGTCGAGTTCCAGGAGTCGGTCAACCCGTTTGAAGGCAAGAAGAACACCATGACCCTGAGTCAGGAACGTCAGCGCAAACGCCTGCTGAAAATGAAGAAGAAATAAGTCCTTGCGGCTGCCCTCACCGGCAGCCGCTTTGTTATCCTCGCCATGTTAGGGTGAGGAATAAGGGGAGGGGGATCTGCCATGGAGCCAGACCATGGCAGATCCACTTTTCGAGGAGTTGATTATGGAAGCCCTGCTTTGCCCGTCATGCCAGGCTGAACTGGATACCCGCAGCAAGGAGCAAACCTGTGGTCAGTGTCAGGCCAATGTCCACGTCACGGCCATCTGCCCCACCTGCCAGCAGGAGCTGGAGCGTCTCAAGGCGTGCGGCGCAGTGGATTACTTCTGCAACCACTGCAACTCGCTGATCTCCAAGCGGTCGGTACAGTTCAAGGCGGCGCTGGTGTAAGACGATAATCAGGTGAGAAAGAAGATAAAAAAACCCGGCGAATGCCGGGTTTATGCTGTGTGCTCTGCAATAAGCAGGGTATAGGATCGATTTCTGCGCCACAGGTTGCGCTTGATGTCATTAAGCTTGAGTTTGCGTCTGGGGCTCCAGCTGCACTTCGCTTTTCTGACCAGACTGATTTTTCTACGTTTTTGCATCTTGGTCTCCTCCCAACTCAGGTGGCCATCCCGGCCTTGGGTCATTGATGGAGCCCATCCGAAATTGCTGTTATTTAATCTCTCAACATAATGAAAACAATGCGATTTCGGATAGGCTCCGATGTGAATCGATGGTAACAGAGAAGTTTGCGTGAAAACAGCCGAATAATGGCTGGTTAGCGCATGGTGATCTGATTGACCACTTCGGCGATGGCGGTGGGGCGCTCGGCCAGCTCGGGCTCGCTGTCGTTGTCGAGACTCTCCCGCTGATGTGCCTTCTGCTGCTCGTTGTCGAGCCAGAGCAGACTCTGGTAATACTGGCGCACGTTGTTGACATAGTTGCGCGCCTCGCTGCCACGGGCATAGCCATAACGCACCTTGCGGTGCCAGCGCGCCTGTTGCAGCAGCGGCAGCACCTCTTTCACGTCGCTCCAGGCGTCAGGATTCTTGCCGAGCTCTTTGGTCAGGCGGCGGGCGTCCATCATGTGGCCGTAACCTATGTTGTAGGCGGTGAGGGCAAACCACACCTTCTCGTCATCGGGCACCGAATCCGGCACCTTCTCCATCATCTGTTGCAGATAGAGGGAGCCACCTTTGATGCTCTCTTCCGGATGAAGCCGGTCGTTGACTCCCATCGCCTTGGCGGTGGGCTCGGTCAGCATCATCATGCCGCGCACGCCGGTGTAAGAGCGGGCCTGCGGGTCCCAGTGAGACTCCTGATAGCTGATGGCGGCGAGCAGACGCCAGTCGATATTCTTGGCGTGAGTCTGGAACAGCGGCTGGTACTTGGGCAGCAGGCTCTTGGCGCGCTTGAGGAAGGTGCGGGTATCGACAAAGTCGAAGTTCTGCACGTGGCCGAAGTACTTCTCGTCCAGCTTGGCGATGGCACCATCCATAAAACGCTGACCGAAGAAGTCGATCACGCTGGCATAGAGGCTGTCATCGGGCAGCTTGCTCATGGCCCAGGCAACGGTCTGCTTCTGGGCCAGGGTCAGCCCCTCGGTGAGCTCCGGGTAGTAGCGCTGGGTACGGGCCAGCACGGTATCCTGCACCACCGTGTAGTCAATCTTGCCATCCACCACCTGTTTGAGCAGCTCCTCCACATCGGCGTTGTCGCTGGTGCTCCAGGCTAGTTTCGGATTTTCTTTGCTCATCTCTTTGAGCAGATCTTCCCCGGTGGATCCGGCGGCCACCACCAGCTTGCCCTTGATATCGTTTAACGAGGCAGGCTTGGGTTTGCCGTTGCGGTAGACCAGCTTGGGGGAGACCTGATAGAAGCCCGGGCCGAAGCGAAACAGCTCGCGCCGTTCGGGGGTGACCATGATGGCGGCAGCCGCCAGATCGAGTTTGCCCTTTTTCAGCAGGGTGACCAGTTGGTCAGTGGTGTCGACCGGGATGATGGTGAGTTTCACCCCCAACCAGTCGGCATAATTTTGCGCCAGCTCGTAATCGAACCCCTGGGCGAGGTCGTCACGCTGGTAATAGGAGGTGGGACCATAGATGGTGCCAACCCGGATCTCGCCTCGCTGGCGGATCTGCTCCAGCTGGCTGGAGGGGCTATAGAAGTCGCAGCCAACCAGTGTCAGCGTCAACAACAGCCCGATAAACAGTCGAAAAATGCAGCGCAAGTAGGTGAGTACCTTTGTTGAAAAAATCGGCATTTGTCAAAAAAGAGGCACCTTTATACCAGAGAGTGTGCGCAGAGTCACACTGCACGAAGTGAGAAAAACGTTTGTCCGCTGTGAGCCAGATCCCTATAATACGCGCGTCTCAATTCCCCCCCACTTTAAAACTTGGTGAGAAAGGTCATATGGATATCTTGCGTGGTGCCCCAGCACTGTCTGATTTTCGTGTCCAAAAACTGCTGCAACGCTTCGCACAGATGAGAAACGAGAGTGGAGTAGAGAGCGGAGTAGAGATAGAGGATGTCTATGCCGAGTTTGTGCACTTTGCCGAGCTGACAAGCCCCCTCTCTCCCCCCGAGCGAGCGACCTTGGGCCAGCTCTTGCGCTACGGCCCGACCATCCCCGAACACACCCCCAGCGGTCAGCTGTTTCTTGTTACCCCCCGCCCCGGCACTATCTCTCCCTGGTCTTCCAAAGCAACCGACATCGCCCACAACTGCGGCCTGAAACAGGTCAAGCGGCTGGAGCGTGGTATTGCCTATTACCTGACCATCAAGGGGCAGGGTGAGCTGAGTGACGCCCAGCGCAGCGCCATTGCCGCCGTGCTCCATGATCGGATGATGGAAGTGGTGTTTGCCGAGATGAGCGAAGCTGCCGCCCTGTTTGCTCACCACGAGCCGCGCCCCTTCACCCAGGTGGATGTGCTGGGCGGTGGTCGCGCAGCCTTGGCCGAAGCCAACGTGGCGCTCGGTCTGGCGCTGGCCGACGACGAAATCGACTATCTGGTGGAGAACTTCACCAAGTTGGGTCGCAACCCCAACGACATCGAGCTCTACATGTTCGCCCAGGCGAACTCCGAACACTGCCGTCACAAGATCTTCAATGCCGACTGGACCATCGATGGCGAACAGCAGCCCAAGTCGCTGTTCAAGATGATCAAGAACACCTTCGAGCAGACGCCGGATCATGTCCTCTCTGCCTATAAAGACAACGCCGCCGTGATGGAAGGGAGCCAGGGGGGCCGCTTCTTCCCGAGCCCGGCCAACGGCGAATACCAGTATCACCAGGAACAGGTTGATATCCTGATGAAGGTGGAGACCCACAACCACCCGACCGCCATCTCCCCGTTCCCGGGCGCAGCCACCGGCTCCGGCGGCGAAATCCGCGACGAGGGAGCCACCGGTCGCGGTGCCAAGCCCAAGGCGGGTCTGGTCGGTTTCTCCGTCTCCAACCTGCGCATTCCCGGCTTCGAGCAGCCCTGGGAGCAGGATTTCGGCAAGCCGAGCCGTATCGTCAGTGCCTTCGACATCATGCAGGAGGGGCCGCTCGGCGGCGCCGCGTTTAACAACGAGTTCGGCCGTCCGGCCATTCTCGGCTACTTCCGTACCTTCGAAGAGGAGGTGCCGAGCCACAACGGCGTCGAGGTGCGTGGCTACCACAAGCCCATCATGCTGGCAGGCGGCATCGGCAACATCCGCAGCGAACATGTCCAGAAAGGGGAGATCCCGGTCGGCGCGGCGCTGATCGTGCTGGGCGGCCCGGCGATGAACATCGGTCTGGGCGGTGGTGCCGCATCCTCCATGGCCTCCGGCCAGTCGGCCGAAGATCTCGACTTTGCCTCGGTGCAGCGTGACAACCCCGAGATGGAGCGCCGTTGCCAGGAGGTGATCGATCGCTGCTGGCAGCTGGGTGACGACAACCCTATCGTCTTTATCCACGATGTGGGGGCGGGTGGTCTCTCCAACGCCATGCCGGAGCTGGTCAACGACGGTGAGCGTGGCGGTCGTTTCGATTTGCGCGCCATTCAGAGCGACGAGCCGGGCATGAGCCCGCTGGAGATCTGGTGCAACGAATCCCAGGAGCGTTACGTACTGGCAGTGGCGCAGGACAAGTTGCCGCTGTTCAAGGCCCTGTGCGAGCGTGAGCGCGCACCCTATGCGGTTATCGGCACTGCTACCGAAGAGAAACATCTGACGCTGTCGGATGCACACTTTGACAACCAGCCCATCGACCTGCCGCTGGACGTGCTGCTCGGCAAGGCGCCCAAGATGCACCGTGACGTGGTGACCCTCCCAGCACAGGGCAAAGCGCTCCAGCTCGATGGCATCACTTTGAGTGACGCGGCCGAGCGGGTTCTGCGTCTGCCGACCGTAGCGGAGAAGTCCTTCCTTATCACCATCGGCGATCGCAGCGTGACTGGCTTGGTCAATCGCGATCAGATGGTTGGCCCCTGTCAGGTCCCGGTGGCTGACTGCGCCGTCACCGCAGCCACCTACGACAGCTATCACGGCGAAGCCATGTCCATGGGCGAGCGTACCCCGGTGGCGCTGCTCTCCCACGCCGCCTCCGCTCGTATGGCGGTGGCGGAAGCGCTCACCAACCTTGCGCCGGCTCATATCGGGTCGCTGAAGCGGGTCAAGCTCTCCGCCAACTGGATGGCCGCTGCCGGTCACCCGGGGGAAGATGCCGGTCTCTATGAGGCGGTCAAAGCGGTGGGCGAGGAGCTCTGCCCGGCTCTTGGTATCACCATTCCGGTGGGCAAGGACTCCATGTCCATGAAGACCCGCTGGCAGCAGAATGGCAAGGAGCACAGCGTCACCTCGCCGCTCTCCCTGCTCATCTCCGCTTTTGCCCGGGTCGAGGATGTGCGCAACACAGTCACGCCGCAACTGCGTACCGATCTCGGTGAAACCGACCTTATCCTCATCGACCTTGGCAATGGCAAGCAGCGCCTCGGCGCCTCGGCGTTGGCGCAGGTCTATCGCCAGCTGGGTGACAAGGCACCGGATCTCGACAATCCGGTCCAGCTCAAGGGCTTCTTCAACGCCATTCAGGCGCTGGTGGCTGATCGCAAACTGATCGCCTACCACGACCGCTCCGACGGCGGCCTGTTCGTCACCCTGACCGAAATGGCGTTTGCCGGCCACTGCGGCCTCGACATCCAGCTCGATCGCATCGGTGGCGAGCTGCTACCGGCGCTGTTCAACGAAGAGCTGGGCGCCGTCATCCAGGTGCGTCGTGAAGACAAGGAAGCGGTGATGACCCTGCTGGCCGGTCACGGTCTGGCGGCCTGCTCCCATGTGCTCGGTACCGTGCGCGAAGGGGATCTCATCACCTTGCAGCGGGGCGGTCAGGAGGTCTATCGTGCCAGCCGCACCGCCCTTCGCACCATTTGGGGCGAGACCAGCTGGCAGATGCAGCGCCTGCGCGACAACCCCGAGTGCGCCGACAGTGAGCACGCGGCCCGTCAGGACGCCACCGATCCGGGTCTGCATGCCAAGCTGACTTACAACCCGTCCGAGGATGTGGCTGCTCCCTATATCGCCCGTGGGGTCTCCCCCCGTCTGGCGGTGCTGCGCGAGCAGGGAGTCAACTCCCATGTGGAGATGGCGGCGGCGTTCGATCGTGCCGGTTTCGCGGCGGTCGATGTCCATATGAGCGACATTCTCTCCGGTCGCATCAAGCTGGAGGAGTTCCAGACCCTGGTGGCCTGTGGCGGTTTCTCCTACGGTGACGTGCTGGGGGCGGGGGAAGGCTGGGCCAAGTCCATCCTGTTCAATGACAACGCCCGTGAGCAGTTCCAGCGCTTCTTCGAGCGCGGCGATACCCTCTCTCTGGGTGTCTGCAACGGTTGCCAGATGATGTCCAACCTGCGAGACCTCATCCCGGGTGCCGATCTCTGGCCGCGCTTTGTACGCAACCGCTCCGAGCGCTTCGAGGCCCGCTTCAGTCTGGTTGAGGTGCAGGAGTCCCCATCGGCCTTCTTCGCTGGCATGGCAGGCTCGGTGATGCCGATTGCCGTTTCCCACGGGGAAGGGCGTGTCGAGGTGCGAGATGCTGCTCACCTGAATGCACTGCAGCAGAGCGGTCTGGTAGGGCTGCGCTTTGTCGACAATCGCGGCAGCGTGACCGAGCAGTACCCGGCCAACCCGAACGGCTCGCCGGATGGTATCACCGCCGTGACCACCACCGACGGTCGCGCCACCATCATGATGCCGCACCCGGAGCGGGTGTTCCGCACCGTGGCCAACTCCTGGCACCCCGACAACTGGGGCGAGGACGGCGCCTGGATGCGGATGTTCCGCAACGCCCGGGTTCGTCTGGGTTAATAGAGACAGCGCCAGCGCATAAAAACAGAAACCGGCCAATTGGCCGGTTTTTTTTATCCGTGTCGTTACGGCTTGCCGAGCGGTTGGGGGATAAAGTCTCCCCGGTCGAGGATCCGCAGACAGGCATCCACCACATCCGCATCGAGCTGATGGCCGCGCATCTGGATGATCTGCTCACGGGCCTGGGGAATGCCGAGGGCGGCGCGATAGGGGCGATCCGAGGACATGGATTCGACGATATCGGCGACGGTGAGGATGCGGGCCTCCAGCAGGATCTCATCTCCCTTGAGCCCCTGCGGATAGCCGGAGCCATCGAGATACTCGTGGTGCTGGTGGATCATCCGGGCGATGGGCCAGGGGAAGTCGATATCCTTGAGCACCAGATAGCCGATGGCGGGGTGCTCCTTGACCAGCTCAAACTCCAGTGGCGTGAGGCGTTCCGGTTTGGTGAGAATTTCAGCCGGTACCTGGATCTTGCCGATATCGTGCACCATGGCGCCCAGATAGATCCCCCGCAGCCGCTTCTCTTCCAGCCTGAGCTCCCGGCCGATGGCTTGGGCCAGCTTGGCCACATGTTTCTGATGGCCAGCGGTATAGGGATCGCGCTGCTCCAGCACGGCGGCGATGGCACCCAGTGCATCTTCCAGTGCCAGCTCCAGCTGGCGGGCATGGAAGATCTTCTCCTGTTGCGAGCGCAGATAAGCCTGCTGGGTATGGCGCGCCTGCAGGCCATAGGTGAGGTAGTCGGTCAGCTGGATGAAGAGCTGCTCCTCCTCCTGGCTGAACAACCGTGGCTGGTCGCTGTGAATGATCAGCGCACCGGCCTGATCCTCCTGCAGTGGCAAGGGGATCAGTAGGCGGGAGCGCAACGGGTGGCGGCCGGTATGGGGCCGCTCGTGGAAGATCACCTGATTGAGGCGCCGCTGGTGGAGGATGGCCTGGGTGAGGGCCTCATCGTTCAACCACAGCGTTTGTTCCGAGGCATCGGCACTGCCTGCCTGCGCCACGATCCTCGGCGGTTGGGCGAGTTCTGGCTGGCCTTGCAGCACTGCGACCAGCGGAAAACGGTCATCGACGGCGATGGCATCGCAGATATCCTGCAGCAGTTGCGGCTCATCGCCCGGTGTGAGCAGGGCGTGGTGGGCGCGGCTGATCGCCTGCTGGGTCCAGCTGTACTGTTGCAGTTTCTCCTGCTGCCACTTCTGCTCGGTAATGTCTTCGAAGAAGACGCCGACCCCCACGATGCTCCCCGCCTCATCACGCAGGGGAAACTTGGTGGTGCTGAGCCAGCGGGCTTCTCCCCCCTTCAGATAGGGCTCTTCGATGTGCTGGTGTATCCCCTCGCGCATGACTCGGGCGTCATCCTCCCGATAGCGCTGTACCAGTTCGGGGGGAAAAAAGTCGCAGTCATTCTTGCCCACCAGTGCCTCTGGGGAGAGGGCGAGATCCGCCGCCAGCAGGCGGTTGCCCGCAATGTAGCTGAATCGGGTGTCTTTGAGCAGCACCCGATAGGGAAGCTGATCCATTACTTGGGTCAGCAACAGCGCCGAGGAGGGGAGAGCATCGGTCAGTGGGTGGGGGAGTGCACAGGAGGTGAGGAGTTCGGACATCTTATCCCGCCTTGTCTGCAAGTTGACTGATGGGAGGGCCGAAGTGGTAGCCGGTCTGCCAGAGCACGATACAGCTGTTGACCACTTTTTCATCGTAATGGATCCCGGCATAGCGGGTCAGTTCGGCAAAGGCGTCACTCAGGGGCATGGCCCGGCGGAACGGGCGATGGGAGGTCATGGCGATCAGCGAGTCGGCCACCCGGATAATGCGCGCCTCCAGGGAAATGGCGTTGCCCGCCAGCCCCTGCGGATAGCCGCTGCCATCGAGGTTTTCGTGGTGCTGCAGCACTATGGTGGCGATGGGCCAGGGGAAGTCGATCTGTTTGAGAATATCGTGGCCGGCCTGGGGGTGCTGCTTGATCAGTTCGAACTCCACCGGCCGCAATTCACGGGGGCGAGTGATGATCTCGGTGGGGATCTGCAGCAGGCCAATATTGTGCACCATGGCCGCCAGTCCCAGCGCATCCAGCCGCTCTTGCCGCAGCTGCATGGCCTGCCCGATGGCCAGTGCCAAATCGCGCACCCTCAGCTCATGGCCCGCACTGTTGCGATCCTTGTGGCTGATGGCGCTGGCGAGGGCACTGATGGTCTGGAACAGCAGGTCACGCTGGTGGCGCTCGCTCTCCTTGAGGCGGGTGATGTCGACCAAGGTGCCGATGATGCCGGCAACCATCCCCTGATGGTCATAGAAGAGATCCTTGAAACAGATGACCTGATAGCGCATGCCATTGCGGTCATGCAACTGCTGTTCGATGCACTGGGGCTGGCGACTTCGCAGCAACTCGGCTTCCCGCATGCTGTAGGCCTCGGCAAGCCCGACTGGCAGCAGCTCCTCGACCCGTCGACCCAGCAGCGCCTCCTTGCCGAGGCCGATCACCTGATTGAAGGCCTGGTTGCAGCCCAGAAATCGTCCTTCGATATCTTTGTAGAACACCGGGATCGGGATGGCCTTGAGCAGGGATTCGTTGAAGTGTTTCAGATCCTTCAGTTCGGCCTGCTGACGCAGGGCGAGCTGCTCGCTGTCCTTGCAGAGGGAAATGGCGCGGGCCAGGTTGCCGAGCACCGGGCTGAACAGATGGCAGACCGGTACGATCTGCTGATGTGGCTGGGGGGCGAGCAGCAAGATGAGATAACCCCCTTCAACCTTGAGCCGATAGGCAAATTGGTAGGGGCGGCTGCCCGGCAGGGGGAGCGTCTGTTGCAGCAGGCAGTGCTCCTCCTCGCTGACCCACCCAGGCAGGGTCAGGGTGGTGCCGGTGTGCTGACGCAACTGCTCGTCGCCGATCACCTTGAGCAGCTTGTATCCCTCCCGTTGTTGCTGCAATACCGCGCCAACCGGCGTGGCGCAGTGATGCATGAAGCGTTGCAGTACCTTGGTGAGCAGCGCATCCAGCGTCACTTCACGCCCGATGCAGAGCGCCAGATCGCAGACGATGGCCATGGCGTGGTCGTTGTTCATATCACTGCCCCGTTACAGAGAATGGCGCCGTTATGAAATTGGGGGTAATCCCCGTGGCGCACGCTGCCAATTTCGCCAAGGGAGAGGGCTCCTGCCAGATCGCCGGCCCCCGAGTGGGTCAGCAGGGTGCGCAGCTCGGTCACCGTCTGCTGGTCGAAGTGCAGCTGGCGTCCTGCGCAGTAGTAGACCTCCAACAAGTGTGCCCGGGTGAGGGTTTGTTGCTGGTTGAGGCGCCTGGCCAGTGAGCAGGCATGTTCGGTGGCACTCTCTGGTGCCTTCAGCAGAGTGAGGATGCTGTGCTCCGCTACCTCGCCGGCGCAGAGCAGGGCGCCGTCATCTTTTGCCTCGACGGGGATCCTGACAATCACATCCCCGTTGGCCCGCAGCAGGCCCAGTGGCATGTGCACCACGAAACGGTAGAGCTCCTCGCGCACCATAGTGTGCTGGAATTGCTGGCGGATCAGCCCCTGATATTTTTGAAAGGCCGGTTGCCAATCGATGTAGGCAATCTTGTTCGCTTCACTGCTGGTGGCAAGCATCGGTTGGGCCGAGAGTTGGTAACCATGTTCCAGAAAGGGAAAGCTGTTGCTGGGCAGCAGCGTGCAGTTGACCCCGTAGGCAAGTTGCCGTTGATTGTCGAACAGGCAGGCAAGGGGGGTGAAGCTGCCGCTGCCTGCATTGGCGCCGGCATAGTTGACGCGATTGGCCAGTTGCAGATAAAGCGCATCCAGAATGGAGGCGATATTGGGAATGAGGTTGTCGAAGGTCAGAAACAGGGTTGGTGGCGGCGAAGGGGTTGGCCAGATGGCCAGCATGCTCTCCACCTGTTCCGCAATCCGGTGGGCAAGGGATGCTGCGCTGGCCTGCGGTGTCAGGGGCAGCAGCGTGGCGTGATAGGGGTTGGCTCTGGGCAGTAGCCAGCCCCCTTGCGGCAACAATACTTGCGCACCGATCAGCTGGGGGAAAATGGCTCCATCCAGGGCGATGTTGAAGTCGCGGCACAACTGCTGCAACAGGGGAACCTGCGCGCAATCCTGTTCGGCCAGCAGTATGGTCAGCTTGCCTCCTTGCAAGGGTGCCAGCGTGGCAGCCAGTTCTGTCGGGTTAAATTGGCAAACGTAGTGTTGCTTCATCAATCTGAACTCCATTCCAGAATATAACCAATATATCAATAAGGAATTCAAGAGGGTATGAGGATCTCGCCCGGTTCTGGTTGTATGGCAAAAACCATGATGGGCATCACCCTCGCTGATTGATCTGTCATTTGCTGGCTCGCGGAGTGCGCGATGCTGTCGGTCCGCAAATAGAAAACCGGCAGCCAAGGCTGCCGGTTTTGCGGGTAATGAGGGGTAGCGACGGTAAAGGTTACTGCAATACCACGTGCTGGAACCCTTGTACCAGGCTGATGACCGGCTGGGGATAGAGCCCCAGCAACACCACCAGCACGGCAGAGAGCAGCACTACCACACCACCGGAGGAGAGAGCCCAGTCGGCGCTGGCATCGCGCTGCTGCATACCCGGTTCGCGCAGATAGAGGGTCACCATCACCTTGAGGTAGTAGTAGAGACCCAGCGCGCTGCCGAGCACGATGGCACCGGAGAGCCACCAAAGCTGCGCCTCGACGGTGACGCCGATGAGGTAGAACTTGCCGATAAAGCCGAGGGTCATCGGGATGCCCGCGAGTGACAACATCATCACCGTCAGTACGGCAGTCAGATAGGGGCGCTTCCAGAACAGACCACGATAGCTGTGCAGGGAGTCTGCATCCTTGCCGCGATAGGGGCTCGACATCATGCTGACGACGCCAAAGGCGCCGAGGCTGGTGAAGAGATACATCAGCAGGTAGACCCCGGCCGCTTCCACCGGCATCTGGCCGAATCGGCTCGCCACGATCACCGCCAGCAGGTAACCGAAGTGGGAGATGGAGGAGTAACCCAGCATCCGTTTGACGTTGGTCTGCACCAGGGCCAGCAGGTTGCCGACCATGATGGATATGACCGCCATGGCTGCCAGCAGCCAGTGGATCATGGGATCGCTCGCCGCCGGTACCGCCAGATAGAAGCGCAGCAGCACGGCAAAAACCGCCACCTTGCTGACGGTGGCGAGGAAGGTGGCGACCGGTGCCGGGGCACCTTCGTAGACATCCGGGTTCCAGAGGTGGAAGGGGGCCAGGGAGAGTTTAAAGGCAAAGCCGACCAGCATTAACCCCAAACCGCCCATCAGCAGCGGATGGTGAGCCGGGCTCTCGGCCAGGGTCTGCCCCAGGGCGGCAAAGCTCAGGCTGCCTGCCTGCGCATAGAGCAGCGCCATGCCAAACAGCAGGAAGGCGGTGGCGGCGGCAGAGAGCACCATATATTTCACCGCGGCTTCCAGCGAGTGGCGCTCGCGGTAGGCGTAACCCACCAGACCGAACATTGGCAGGGTCAGCATCTCGATCCCGATAAAGAGAGAGGCGAGGTGACGGGAGCAGGCCAGCACCAGACCACCAGCGGTGGCGATCAGCAGCAGCAGGAAGAACTCCTCCCGGTTGTCCGGGTAGGCTTTCAGCCACGATTGACCGAAGGTGCAGGTGGCCAGGGCGCCGATGAGCACCAGTCCCATGTAGAAGACGGCGTAACTGTCCACTTGCAGCAGCGGGGTGACCCCCTGATCCCCTTGCGCCATCACGATGGGCAGCGAGAACAGCGCCAGGTTGAGGCCAACAATGGTCACGGTAAAGGCGGTAGTGACACAGCGGCGCCAGGCGATGGCCAGCATCAGGGCCGCCATGGCCCCGGTGGTCAACAGCAGGGGAAGCAGTGCCAGCAGTTGGGAAGCGGAGAAAGTCATTGCAGGGCTCCAGCAGTCGGCAGCAGATACCAGTGCAGCACGTTGATAAGGCTGCTGCTGGCGGTGTCAATCACGGGTTGGGGATAGAGGCCAAGCAGAACCAGCAGGCCCGCAATCACCATCATCATGGTCAGCTCGCGGCGATCCAGTCCCTTGAGCATGCTCTCATCCTTGGCGGGGCCAAAGCAGGCGCGCTGCAACATGATGAGGGAGTAGACCGAGGCCAGCACCAGACCGAAGGTGGCGACCGCCGTGCTCACCGGGGCCACCTGGAAGCTGCCGACCAGGATCAGGAACTCGCCAACAAAGTTGCCGGTGCCCGGCATGCCAAGTGACGCCACCGAGAAGAAGAGCATCACACCGGGCAGATAGCGCAGGCGTCCCCACAGGCCGCCCATCTGGCGGAGATCCCGGGTATGCAACCGCTCGTAGAGCTGACCGCAGAGGATAAAGAGACCGGCAGCAGAGAGACCGTGGGCGATCATCTGCACAACGGCGCCCTGCAGGGCCACTTCGCTACCCGAGTAGATGGCGATCATCACAAAGCCCATGTGGGAGATGCTGGTGTAGGCCACCAGCCGTTTGATGTCGGTCTGGCCGAACGCCACGATGGCGCCGTAGACGATACCGATCAGGCCCAGCACCATGGCGTAGGGGGCGAACTCTGCAGAGGCTTCGGGGAACAGCGGCAAGGCAAAGCGCAGCAGGCCGTAGGCGGCGGTTTTCAGCAAAATACCGGCGAGATCCACCGAACCTGCGGTCGGCGCCTGACTGTGGGCATCCGGCAGCCAGCCGTGCAGCGGTACCAGCGGCATCTTGACCGCGAAGGCGATAAAGAAGCCCAGCATCAGCAGCCACTGAACGCCCTTGCTCATCGGGGTATTGAGCAGCTCCAGATAGTTGAAGGTGAAGACTCCGGTGGCATGCTGGTGGGTCAGCACCAGCCCGATGATGGCCACCAGCATGATAAGGCCCGAAACCTGGGTGTAGATGAAGAACTTGGTTGCGGCGTTGATCCTGGATTTGCCGTCAGTGACCGAGTGGCCCCAGAGCGCAATCAGGAAGTACATGGGGACCAGCATCATCTCCCAGAAGAAGAAGAAGAGGAACAGGTCCAGCGCCATAAAGACCCCGAGCACGCCGCCCAGGATCCAGAGCAGGTTGAGGTGGAAGAAGCCGATGCGCTGCACGATCTCTTTCCACGAACAGAGAATGGCCAGTACCCCGATAAAGCAGGTGAGGATCACCATCAAGAGCGACAGGCCATCCACCGCCAGATGCAAAGAGATGCCGAAGCGGGGGATCCACGGCAGGCGCCACTCGGCGGCCCAGGCGGAGGCAGCACCAGAGACGCCCGCGCTGTCGAGGCCGGTCGTGGCAAGGGAGAAGTCTCCACTTAGCCAGATGGCACAGGAGAGCAGCAGGCTGGCGCTCATGGAGAGCAGGGCTACCCAGCGGACAAACTGCCCGCCGAGACGCTCCATCTGCCAGCAGAGCAAGCCGCCGATAAAAGGAATTAGCAAGATCCAGAGTAAGGTCACGGTATCAGCTCTCGTTCAAGTTCATATGAGATTGCGCTCCCTGTTCCATCAGGGAGAGCAAACAGCCTGGCTGTATGATTGTCCGGTTGTTCATCGCGTTACCCCAGCAGCAATAGCGCCAGCACCAGCACGGCGCCGATCCCCATGGAGGCGGCATACCAGCGCAACTTGCCGGTGACGGTCCAGGCCAGCAGCTGGTTGCCACGCAGGGCAAGCCAGGCGGGCAGGCCCATCATCCAGTCCAGCGGGTCCTGCCCGACCAGACGGGTCGCCAGCAGATAGGGTTTGACCCACAGCTGGTCATAGATCCAGTCAAAGCCCCAGGCGTTGAACCAGAGGGTGCTGAGCAGGCGGCCCGGCGCGCTGTTGGCAATGGAGGTGGCCAGACGGCGCTCACCAAGGAACAGAAACGCGGCTAGCGCGATGCCAGCAATGGCAATGATGCCGGAGGTGATTTCCAGTGCATGGCGTCCCTCTTCGATATGATCTCCCGGGCCTGCGGGCAGTACGCCTGCCAGCGGTGGAGTGATCAGCGCGCCTATGCCGGTGGAGAGCACCAGCAGCACCAGCAGCGGCAGGTGGTGAGCCAGACCGTGACCCGCATGGGCTTTGGTCTGCTCTTTGCCATGGAAGGCGATAAAGATCAGCCGGAAGGTGTAAAGCGAGGTGAGGAATGCCCCCGCCAGACCGGCCCACAGCAGCGCGCTTTGGCCAGAGGCCTCTACTTGCCACAGGATGGCGTCCTTACTGTAGAAACCGGAGGTGACCAGCGGCAACGCCGCCAGCGCCGAGCCCCCCACCAGGAAGCAGGCATAGACCAGCGGCAAACTCTTGCGCAGGCCACCCATCTTGAAGATGTTCTGCTCATGGTGGCAGGCAACGATGACGGCACCGGCGGAGAGGAACAGCAGCGCCTTGAAGAAGGCGTGGGTCATCAGGTGGAAGATGGCCCCTTCCCATGCGCCGACACCCAGTGCCAGAAACATGTAGCCAATCTGGCTCATGGTGGAGTAGGCGAGGATCCGCTTGATATCGGTCTGAACCAGCGCGGCAAAGCCTGCCAGCACTAGGGTGATGGCGCCAACCAGTCCGACCAGATGGAGGATCTCTGGCGCCAGCAGGAACAGGCCGTGGGTACGGGCAATCAGGTAGACACCGGCGGTCACCATGGTGGCGGCGTGGATCAGCGCGGAGACAGGGGTCGGGCCTGCCATCGCATCCGCCAGCCAGGTTTGCAGCGGCAGCTGGGCCGATTTGCCGACCGCGCCGCCCAGGAGCATCAGGCAGGCCAGCGACAGGGCAGGGGAGCCCTCGGCAAACAGGGTCGGTGCGCGCACCAGCAGCTCGTGGATATTGAGGGTGCCCAGTTCCCGATAGAGGATAAACAGGCCGATTGCGAGGAAGACATCACCCACCCGGGTCACGACAAATGCCTTGAGGGCCGCTGCGCCGTTCTTGCGATCCTTGTAGTAGAAGCCGATCAGCAGATAGCTGCACAGCCCTACCCCTTCCCAGCCGAGGTAGACAAACAGCAGGTCATCAGCCAGCACCAGAAACAGCATGCTGGCGATAAAGAGGTTGGTGTAGGTAAAGAAGCGGGAGTAGCCCTCTTCACCGCGCATATACCAGGAGGCGAACAGGTGGATAAAGAAACCGACCCCGGTCACCACCCCCAGCATGGTCAGCGACAGGCCATCCAGTGCCAGCGAGAAGCTCGGGGTAAAGTTGCCCACCGCCATCCATTGCCACAGGCGCTGGACATAGACGCCCCCCTCGGGCGGGTTGCCCAGAAAGTCGATGCCCACCCACAGGGTAGTGAGGGCCGACAGGCCAATGGAGCCCACCCCGATCATTGCAGAGGTACGCTCGCCAAACCGGCCGAGGGAGAAGGCCAGCACCAGCCATCCCAGCAGCGGAAATAGAAAAGTCAGATATAAGAGGCTCATCCGCGCATCTCGCTCACAGTGTCCACGTTTAGAGTGTGGTAACGACGATAGAGCAGCAGTAACAGGGCAAGGCCGATACTGGCCTCCGCTGCCGCCAGAGAAATCACCAGGATATACATGATCTGGCCATCGGCTTGGGCCCAGCGGCTACCCGCCACCACAAACGCCAGTGCCGAGGCATTCATCATGATCTCGATACTCATCAGGATGTAGAGCAGGTTGCGGCGGATCAGCAGACCGCACAGGCCGATACAGAACAGCACCGCGGCCAGCAGGAGGCCGTGCTCCATAGGGATTCCATTCATTGCTGACCTCCTTCTTGTGCAGAGCGGGAAGCAGAGCGCGGGACGGAGAGCACTTCACCGCTCTTCTCTTCCCGACCCAGGTGATAGGCGGTTACCAGACCCGCCAGCAGCAGGATGGAGGCAAGCTCCACCGCCAGCACATAGGG
This sequence comes from Aeromonas sp. R10-2, assembly GCF_040908445.1. Taxonomy (NCBI): domain Bacteria; kingdom Pseudomonadati; phylum Pseudomonadota; class Gammaproteobacteria; order Aeromonadales; family Aeromonadaceae; genus Aeromonas; species Aeromonas sp. R10-2. Next base: position 53,662 of record NZ_JBFODS010000064.1, read on the forward strand.
GCCAAAGAGCTCGACACCCACCTGCTTGGCGGTCACTTCGGTCACTCCGATCAGGCCGCCGGTCACCCCGAGAATGCCGTGGGCCAGAAAGCCCAGCAGGATCAGCGAGAGCAGGGCTGGGCCCCCCCAGGTCACGGGGGTGAGCCACTTTTTCTCCTGCGCCTGGGCACTCCCCAGGTTCAGCATCATCACCACGAACACGAACAGCACCATGATGGCGCCGGCGTAGACGATCACCTGCAGGGCGCCCGCAAAGGCGGCACCCAGGCAGAAGAAGATCATGGCCACGGCGATGAGGGAGATGATGAGATTGAGCAGCGCATGCATGGGATTGCTGGTGCTGATCACCCGCAGCGTGCTGTAAATGGCCACCAGGGCCGAGGCATAAAATGCCAGTTCCATGATTGACTCCTCAGGGCAGCAGGCTCTTGACATCGATGGGCTTGGCTTCGTTTTCGGCATCCCCTTTCGGCTTGCCGTCGATGGCCATCCCGCTCATGCGATAGAAGTTGTAGTCCGGGTATTTGCCGGGCCCGCTGATCAGCAGATCCTCCTTCTCGTACACCAGATCCTGGCGGCGATACTCACCCATCTCGAAATCCGGTGTCAGCTGGATGGCAGTGGTGGGGCAAGCCTCTTCACACAGGCCGCAGAAGATGCAGCGAGAGAAGTTGATGCGAAAGAACTCCGGATACCAGCGACCATCTTCCCGCTCGGATTTTTGCAGCGAGATGCAGCCGACCGGGCAGGCAACTGCGCAGAGGTTGCAGGCCACGCAGCGCTCGTCCCCGTCGGGGTCGCGGGTCAGCACGATGCGACCGCGGTAGCGGGGGGCCGCATAGACTGCCTGCTCCGGATAGTTGAGGGTTTCACGGGGCCGCCAGGCATGGGAGAAGACCATGGCCAGACTGCGTAACTGGGTGCCGACACCCTGAATAATGCTAACAATTTTCATATTGAGTGCCTCACTGCGTACTTATCAGTACAACTGCCGCGGTGACCAGCATATTGATCAGGGTCAGCGGCAAGCAGACTTTCCAGCCAAACGACATCACCTGGTCAAAGCGCGGGCGAGGCAGGGAGGCCCGCAGCAGGATGAAGAACACCATGAAACAGGCGGTCTTCAGGGCAAACCAGATGAAGGGGGGCAGCCAGGGGCCGTGCCAGCCACCGAAGAAGAGGGTCACGATGAGCGAGGAGATCAGCACGATGCCGATATATTCGCCCACGAAGAAGAGACCCCACTTCATCCCCGCATACTCGATGTGATAGCCGTCGGCGAGCTCCTGCTCGGCTTCTGGCTGGTCAAACGGGTGACGGTGAGTGACGGCGACACCGGCAAACAGGAAGGTGACAAAGCCCAGGATCTGGGGCACCACGTTCCACAAGTCTGCCTGTGCCTCGACGATATCCCGCAGGTTGAAACTGCCGGTCTGGATCACGATCCCCATCAGGGATAGCCCGAGAAACACCTCGTAGGAGAGGGTCTGGGCCGAGGCGCGCAAGCTGCCGAGCAATGAGTATTTGTTGTTGCTCGACCAGCCGGCGAACAGCACCGCATAGACCGCCAGCCCTGCGATGGCCAGGATGTAGAGCAGCCCCACATTGAGATCCGCCACGCCCCAGGTGGGGGTGATGGGCACCACCGCAAACGCCAGAATAAAGGCAGTGAAGGCGATGATGGGGGCCAGGATAAAGATCCGCCGATCGGCAAACGGCGGGATCCAGTCCTCCTTGAAGAACATCTTGATCATGTCGGCGGCCAGCTGGAGCAGACCAAACGGCCCCACCCGGTTGGGGCCGTAGCGATCCTGCCACAGGGCCAGCAGACGGCGCTCGATGAAGCTCATGAAGGCGCCGGCCCCCACGATCCCCACCAGCACGATCAGTGCCTTGCCCACCTCCAGCAACAGATCGATCAGCGACTCGCTCATGCGATCACCTCCTGCAGGTTAGTGATTGAGGCTTGTTGCAGGGCCGTCGGCAGGCCGTTCACCCCAAGGGGGAGCCCCACCAGACCGGCGCTCAGCTGCTCGCTAAGCCGCAGACGCAGTTGCCAGTGGCTACCGCCCCAGGAGAAGGAGACCTGACTGCCCCCGTGGAGGGCCAGACGCAGCGCATCAAGGGGATTGAGCACCAGCTCGGGTTCGTTCATCCGGGCCTGAATGACCGGGCTGCGAGCGGAGAGCTCCTCGCCGCCAAACAGCTGGGCATAATTGACCACTTGCAGCGCCTCTGCGGCCTTGAAGGGGGCGGGGATGGTGGTGAACCAGCCGAGCAGCTCCTTGCCTTCTGCCTGCGGGTCTGTTGCTTCCAGCAGACGGCGACCCGGATCGCCAGCACGCAGTTTGCCACCCACTTCATCCTGGAACTTGTTCCAGGCGGAGGGAGAGTTCCAGCCCGGCGCCCAGGCGAACGGCACTTGCGGCAGTGGCTGACGGGCTCCGGCATATCCTTCCATGGAGAAGTTGAAGGGGGAGTCGGGATCTTGCGCTACCCGCGGCTCGCTGACGTTCTGATCCGCCAGCATGGAGGTGCGACCGCTGTAACGATGCGGCTCACGGGCCAGTCGCATGCCACGGATCCGCAAGCCTGCATTGGGCGCCGCTTCCAGCATGGTAGCCAGCAGCGGATTGCTGGTGGCACAGTCATGGTTGACCTGGTCGAAGTTCTGCCAGCGCAGCGGCTTGCGTTCGATCGCCCCTTGCAGCGCCGCCAGCCAGCGCCACCCTTCACGCACCTGAATATCGGCGTTGTAAAAGGCGGGTGCATAGACCTGGAAGAAGCGCTGGGCGCGCCCTTCCATGTTCACCAGCGTGCCATCGGCTTCGGCAAAACTGGCCGCTGGCAGCACCAGATCAGCCTTGTTGGCGGTCGGGGTCGCCTGATGGTCGATGACCAGCAGGTGCTGCAGCCGTGCCAGTGCAGCATCCACCCGGTTACGCGGCGCGCGGCGATAAAGATCGTTCTCCAGCGTCACCAGCGCCAACCCCTCTTCTGACTCGATACGCGCAAGGGCGGCTTCGAGCGGCTTGTCTGACAAGGTTTGAGCGCCCAGCATGGCCAGCCCCAGCGAGTTGGCCTCCTGGCCAACCAGCGCGATGTTGGCTTCCAGTCCTCGGCCTTTCAGGGCGCGGGCAATGTTGCTGGCCGCCTCAAGCAGCGCCACATCGCGGGCAGTGGAGCCTGCAATAATGAGCGGCTTCCTGGCGTTGCCGAGCAGCTCGGCCCAGCGAGTCGCTTGTGCCTGCTGCTCGGGGCAGAGGTCGCTCACGGCCGGTGCACTCGGGTCGAGCAGGTGGGCGATGGCAAAGCCAAGGCGCGCCTGATCGGCATAGGGGGCGTGCAGCTTGTCGGCCGCCACATCGTCCAGACGGGTGGTGTCGAGGCTGGTGATGAGCAGCGGGTAGCGCTCGTTCTGACCCAGGGTCTGAACGGCGGCGACTTGCCACAGATCCACCTTCATCTTGCGAGCCAGCTCGCGAGCCTTGCCCTTGACCGCTTGGCGCAGCGCCAGCGCGATACGGGCTGCGCTCATGGTGACATCCTCGCCGAGCAGCAGAATGGCGTCGGCCTCTTCCATGTCCCGCAGGCTCGGAGTCGGCACGCCGCCCTGTTGCAGGATCTGCAGCATCTTCAGCTGACAGGCCCATTCGGCCTGCTCGACGCCTGCGTAGAAGTTGGCTTCACCCACCAGCTCGCGCAGGGCAAAGTTGCTCTCCAGCGAGGCGCGGGGCGAGCCGATGCCGATGAGGCCGCGGGCCGTGCGCAGGGCATCGGCGGCGCGGTTGAGGGCGCCATCGACCGTGATGGTCAGCTGGTCGTTGCCATCTTTGAGCAGCGGTTGGCGCGGACGGTCGGCCAGATTGACGTAGCCATAGCCAAAGCGGCCACGGTCACAGAGGAAGTAGTGGTTGACGCTGCCGTGGAAGCGGTTTTCAATCCGGCGCAGCTCGCCATAACGCTCACCCGGGCTGATGTTGCAACCCACGGAGCATTGCTGGCAGATGCTGGGGGCAAACTGCATGTCCCACTTGCGGTTGTAACGTTCGGAGTGGGTCTTGTCGGTGAAGACGCCGGTGGGGCAGACCTCCACTAGGTTGCCGGAAAATTCGCTCTCCAGGGTGCCATCCTCGACCCGCCCGAAATAGACGTTGTCGTGGGCACCGTAGACCCCGAGATCCTCGCCACCGGCATAATCCTTGTAGTAACGGACGCAGCGGTAGCAGGCGATGCAGCGGTTCATCTCGTGGCTGATGAAGGGGCCGAGATCCTGATTCTGGTGGGTGCGTTTGGTGAAACGGTAGCGACGGCTGTTGTGGCCGGTCATCACCGTCATATCCTGCAGGTGGCAGGCGCCGCCCTCTTCACACACCGGGCAGTCGTGGGGGTGGTTGGTCATCAGCCACTCCACCACGCTCTTGCGAAATTCTTTAGCCTCTTCATCTTCGATGGCGATGTAGCTGCCATCGGTGGCCGGGGTCATGCAGGACATGACCAGACGACCGCGTTTGTCATCGGCATTCTGATACTGTTTGACCGCACACTGGCGGCAGGCGCCAACGCTACCCAGCGCCGGATGCCAGCAGAAATAGGGGACGTCCAGACCCAGCGACAGACAGGCTTGCAGCAGGTTATCTGCTCCGTCTACCTCGTACTCTTTGCCGTCTACATAAATGGTTGCCATACAACTTCCCTGAAACCTGTTTTGTGAAATCTGTGGTGTCGTTACCAGCGCTCGCCCAGCAGATTGGGCTGGATCCCTTTGACCGGCTTGCGGTTATCACCGCTGCCTTTGATCCCGGCCTCGAATTCGGAGCGGAAATATTTGATGGCGCTGGCCAGCGGCTCGACGGCGCCCGGCGCGTGGGCGCAGAAGGTCTTGCCCGGGCCAAGGAAACTGCAGAGTTGCTCCAGGGTCGCCAGATCGCCGGATTGCCCTTCGCCACGCTCCAGTGCCCGCAGCAGTTTGACGCTCCAGGGCAGGCCATCGCGACAGGGCGTGCACCAGCCACACGACTCGCGGGCGAAGAACTCCTCCATGTTGCGCAGCAGGGAGACCATGCTGATGGAGTCATCCACCGCCATGGCGAGGCCAGTCCCCATCCGGGTACCGACCTTGCCGATACCGGCGGTATACATCTGGGCATCGAGGTGCTCCGGCAGCAGGAAGCCGGTGCCCGCGCCGCCCGGTTGCCAGGCTTTCAGGCGATAGCCGCTCTTCATCCCACCGGCGTAATTTTCAAACAGCTCGCGGGCGGTGATGCCAAACGGCAGCTCCCAGACCCCGGGGTTGTTCACCTTGCCGGAGAAGCCCATCAGCTTGGTGCCGTGATCTTCCGAGCCCGGCAGCGCCAGCCCGTGATACCAGGCGACTCCGTTGCCGATGATGGCGGGGACGTTACAGAGGGTTTCGACGTTGTTGACGCAGGTGGGTTTGCCCCAGACGCCGGAGACGGCGGGGAAGGGAGGTTTGGCGCGCGGGTTGGCGCGTCGCCCTTCCAGCGAGTTGATAAGGGCCGTCTCTTCGCCACAGATGTAGCGACCGGCGCCGGTGTGGACGAACAGCTCGAAGTCAAAACCGGATCCCAGAATGTTCTTGCCAAGCAAACCTGCGGCTTTTGCCTCTTCCACCGCCCGGCGCAGGTGGATGGCAGCATCCACATATTCGCCGCGCAGGAAGATGTAGCCGCGATAGGCCTTGAGCGCCCGGGCACTGATGATCATCCCCTCGATCAGCAGGTGGGGCAGTTGTTCCATCAGCAGGCGATCTTTCCAGGTGTTGGGCTCCATCTCATCGGCGTTGCAGAGCAGGTAGCGGATGTTCATGCTCTCGTCTTTGGGCATCAGCCCCCACTTCACGCCAGTGGGGAAGCCAGCGCCGCCACGCCCCTTGAGACCGGCATCCTTGACGGTGCTGACGATCTCGTCCGGGCTCATCTGGCCGAGTGCCTTGCGGGCGGCGTCATAGCCCTGTTTGGCCTGATACTCCTCCAGCCATACCGGCTGGCCGTCATCCCGCAGCCGCCAGGTGAGCGGGTGGGTCTCGGGGGCACGCGGGGTGCGATTAGCGGTGCCAAGAGAGGCGAGGATTTTGTTCTGCGGCAGGCTCATGGGTAAGCCTCCAGGGTTTTCAGCAAGGTTACCGGATCGAGGCCACCATAGGTGTCGTCATCGATCATGATGGCTGGCCCCTTGTCGCAGTTGCCAAGGCAGCAGACCGGCAGCAGGGTGAAGCGGCCATCCGGGGTGGTTTGACCGGGGCCGAGCTTCATCACCTCCTTGAGACCGGCCAGCAGATCTTCATGGCCATTGATGTAGCAGACCATGCTGTCGCAGACGCGGATGATGTGACGCCCTACCGGCTGGCGGAAGATCTGGCTATAGAAGGTGGCGACCCCCTCCACGTCGCTGGCGGGAATGCCGAGCTCGGCCGCGATGGCGTGAATGGCGCCGTCGGGGACCCAGCCTCTGGCCTGCTGCACGATCTTGAGCGCTTCGATGCTGGCGGCGCGTGGATCTTCGTAGTGGTGTTTCTCGTGTTCGATGGCATCGCGTTCAGCCTGGCTTAGAACGAAGTCGTCCTGTTTGCTGCTGCATGCCCCTTGCCCCTGTGGGGTCTGATTATTGTGACACTGACATTGCTGGCTCATGACTTGACCTTTGGTGGCTTGTCCTTTTACTGCTCGTCCGGCGATCCCGATTCCCGGCCATGGCCGGGAGGGCGGATCACTTAACGGTCCACATCCGACATAACAAAATCGATACTGCCCAGATAGACGATGAGGTCCGACACCATGCTGCCCTTGATCACCGAGGGGATCTGCTGCAGGTGAGCAAAGCTCGGGGTGCGGATCCGGGTCCGGTAGCTCATGGTCGAGCCGTCACTGGTCAGGTAGTAACTGTTGACCCCCTTGGTCGCCTCGATCATCTGGAACGACTCGGCAGCGGGCATCACCGGGCCCCAAGACACTTGCAGGAAGTGGTTGATCAGGGTCTCGATGTGCTGCAGCGTGCGCTCTTTGGGCGGCGGGGTGGTGAGGGGGTGATCCGCCTTGAAGGGGCCCTCCGGCATGTTCTTCATGCACTGCTCGATGATCGACATGCTCTGGCGGATCTCCTCGATCCGCACGGTGGCTCTGTCGTAGGCATCGCCATTGCTGCCGACCGGCACTTCAAAGTCGAACTGGTCATAGCCCGAATAGGGACGCCACTTGCGCACGTCGAAGTTGAGGCCGGTGGCGCGCAATCCGGCCCCCGTGGTGCCCCAGGACAACGCCTGCTCGGTGGTGTAGGCCGAGACGCCTATGGTTCGACCGCGCAGAATGCTGTTGCGCATCGCCGCTTTTTCGTAATCTATCAAGCGCTTGGGCAACCAGCTCAACAGGTTGTCCTGCACCAGCCGCTGCCATCCCTTCGGCAAGTCGTGGGCCACACCACCGATACGGAACCAGGCCGGATGCATGCGGGCACCGGTGATCGCTTCGATGATGGTGTAGATCTTCTGCCGATCGGTGAAGGTGAAGAAGACCGGGGTCATGGCCCCCACGTCCTGAATATAGGTACCGAGGAACAACAGGTGGCTCTGGATACGGAACAGCTCCGCCATCATCACCCGGATCATGTCGACCCGCTGGGGCACCTTGATGCCGGCCAGCTTCTCGACCGCCAGCACATAAGGGAGGTTGTTCATCACCCCGCCCAGATACTCGACCCGGTCGGTATAGGGGATGTAGCTGTGCCAGGACTGGCGCTCGCCCATCTTCTCGGCACCACGATGGTGGTAGCCGATGTCGGGCACGCAGTTGCGGATCTCCTCGCCATCGAGCTGCAACACCAACCGGAAGGCGCCGTGAGCAGAGGGGTGGTTGGGGCCGAGGTTGAGGAACATGTAGTCCTCGTTCTCGTTGCCGCGTGCCAGCCCCCACTCTTCCGGTTTGAACAGCAGGTTCTCCTGCTCCATGTCCTGTTTGGCGGCATCGAGCATGAAGGGATCGAATTCGGTAGCGCGCGCCGGGTAATCCTTGCGCAGCGGGTGACCCTGCCAGCTCTTGGGCATCATGATGCGGGTCAGATGGGGGTGGCCATCGAAGGTGATGCCCATCAGATCCCACACTTCCCGCTCGTACCAATTGGCATTGGGGAAGTGGTTGGTGATGGTGGGCAGATGCAGGTCACTCTCGGCCAGCGCCACTTTCAACATCACATCGGCGTTACGGTCGATGGAGATGAGGTGATAGAAGACGGTGAAATCGCTCTGGGGCAGACCGTCGCGATGGCTGCGCAGCCGCTCATCGGTGGCGCTGAGATCAAACAGCATCACAAACGGGGAGGGCACCTTGCGCAAAAAGCCCATCACATCCTGAAGCAGTTCGCGGGGGAGCCAGACCACCGGCACGCCGGTGCGCGTGGTCTGCACGGTGAAGTGCTCGGCCCCGAAGTGGGCAAACAGTTCGCCAATGACTTTGGCATCCTTGTGGTCGCTGGGCTGCCACTGGGCCATGGCGTAATTGCTGGGAAAATCACGAGTCAGTTTCATGGTCAGATCTCATCCGGCGTGCGCAGGTTGGTCACATTGATCCGTTCGCCGCGCTTGCGCTCTTTTTCGGCCTGCATCTGGGGACGGTAGATCCCCTGATCGCCCACTACCCAGGAGAGGGGGCGGCGCTCTTTGCCGATGGAGTCCTGCAGCAGCATCAGGGCTTGCAAAAAGGCTTCTGGACGGGGCGGGCAACCCGGAATGTAGACGTCGACCGGCAGGAACTTGTCCACCCCCTGCACCACGGAATAGATGTCATACATGCCGCCGGAGTTGGCACAGGCCCCCATGGATATCACCCACTTGGGTTCGAGCAGCTGTTCATACAGGCGCTGGATGACCGGTGCCATCTTGATGAAGGGGGTCCCTGCAATCACCATGAAGTCGGCCTGACGGGGCGAGGCGCGGATAACTTCGGCGCCGAAGCGGGCCACATCGTGGGGGGAGGTGAAGGCGGTACACATCTCCACATAGCAGCAGGAGATGCCGAAGTTGTAAGGCCAGAGGGAGTTTTTGCGGCCCCAGTTGACTGTGTCTTGCAGCACCTCCTCGAGGCGGCCCATCATGATGCCGCGCGTCGCTTCTTGCGCCAGTGGGTCATCGACGGTCTGGCGCTGCTCCTGGGGGTAGCGCTCAACGGGTGCATCCGGGTCAATCCGGGTCAGGGTGTACTTCATGGTGCAACCTCAAGGAAAGGGTCTGTGGTTCAATCACTGTTTTTGTTGTTCAACTGCGGTTTGCGCGGTGACCAGTCCAGTGCGCCGATGCGCCAGAGGTAGATCAGGCCGATAAGCAGCAGTCCGATGAAAATGGTGGCTTCAATAAAGCCGACCCAGCCGCTCTCCCGCACGGAAACAGACCAGGCAAAGAGGTAGAGCGCCTCGACGTCGAAGATGACGAAGAACATGGCGACCAGATAGAACTTGGCGGAAAAACGCAGGCGGGCACTGCCGACCGAGTCGACACCAGATTCAAATGGCTTGTTCTTGGTGCGGCCGTAGGCGCGACCTCCCAGCAGGGCGGCGAGACCTATCATCACCAGACAGATGGTGATGGCACCGATGACATAAATGGCAAAAGCCCAATGTTGAGCAGAAATATCAGCAAACATAGAGGTTTTTCCTAACCAAATTAATCAAGCGACTTAACAATAATGTTACGCATTATGACACTTTCGCACTGATTTACATGTCATTTTTACGGGTTAATTATTAATCGGTTAACCGGTAATTAAATTTTGTTAAGAAGCGCACTTTTTTGTTGGTTATGGTGGGCGAGAAAGGCTTGGAAAGCGCAGAGAGTTGCTCCTCGTCATCACCTGAAAGGGGTATATCGCGTGCGGATCAGGAGCAGATCGGTATCGCGGGCAGGGGGCACTGGCGGGCGAAGAGCGTGATGGCGGGTGAGGTAGGGGGGGCGGCAAGAGCAATAAAAAGAGAGGCTTTCAAGCCTCTCCTGTCATCGCGTTCCGGTTTCGAGCGTGGGGCGGTCAGGGTTTATTGGCGACCAGCAAGACCTGATCCGGGTAGGCGCCAATGGCGCGAAGACCGATATCTCCCGAGGTGATATCCAGATACGCCCGCTGACCATTGGCGGAGGTTACCGTGCTGCTCATCAGATAGACATAGCCCTCATTGACCTCTTTACCGCCCCCCGCCATGGCACGCGGGAAAATGGCTTTATTGAGAGAGGGCTTGTAGCAGGCATGCTCGACCAGGGTCGCCAGCTCCTTGATGTCGGGCAGGCGCCACTGGCTAATACCGCCGAAGTGATAGAGAGCATGGCTGCTGTCACTGCGGATCCGCTCTGCCACTTGCAGCCCCTGCTGCCAGTAGTAAACAGTCGGTTCCCCCAGGCAACTGCTGCCACTCCATGTCTGCCCCAGTTTGCAGCGCATCCAGGTGAGGCCGGTGTGTTGATCCGTGACGGTGCCGTTGCCATGGTCAAGAAAACGGGCAGAGGGGGCGGTGCGATCCATGGTGTCATCACAAATGGCAGCACCGTGGGCCAGGGGGGCCAGCAGTGCCAGCATGGCGAACGAAAAGCGATAAAGGCTCATGATATTCCTCGGATTATTGGGGAGTGGCGACCAGTCGTACCTGCATCAGCTCGATATAGGTATCTTGCTGCACCAGCGCGGGATAGGTGGTGCCCGCATCTTCTCCCAGGAGCAGGACTGTGCGTTTGCTGATGGGGCCACCGGAGAAGCGCTGGGCGGTGTTGCTGGTGGCGCTCCAGTAGTAGCCATGGTAGGTGTCATCTTCCGAGGGGGCGATATCCGGGAAGTAACGGGTATCCACGATGATGCGTTGACCCAGCGGGTCCTTGGCCAGGCTGCCGTAGTGCATCAGTGACATCAGCTCACCCATGGTGGGCAGCCGCCACTGGCTGATGCCGCAGCGCTGCTCGCCATTGAGCCACTGTTGATACGCGCGGGTGGTCAGCATGGTGGTCAGCGCCTGTGCCCGGGCGAGGGCCGCCAGATCTCCTTCGGCGGTGAGCTGTTCGATCCTCTTATGAATATGCTGGTAGGCCGCTTGCTGTTCGCCTGCGGTCGCCTTGAACTGCTCATCCTCATAGGCAAAGGGTCTGCTTTTCCAGGCCGGACTCAAGGGATCGTCCGATTTGACCTCCCACACCAGACCGGTATTGAGATCCTTGACGCACTGCCAGCTCGGCGCGTTGTCAGGGAGCGCCTGACCGCGATCATCGAGTTTGCGATAGGCAAGCTGGGGACGAGTGCGATTCCAGCTGGCATCTTGTCCCGGATAGTCATCGGGTTCCTGTTCCAGCAGCGGGTCGTTGCCATCGCTGAAGGTGGTGACGCCGGTGACGGTCAGCAGGTTGCGTGGCTGCTGCTGCACCAGCAGGGTAAGCAGCTCACTTTGGGTCTCTTCAGCAAACAGGCCGTTGCGCTGCCACTCCTGAGCCAATTGCGCCAGCATCAGGCTGATGGCGCGATAGCTGGTGGTGAGCAACTGAGTCTCCTTGGCGGTGGCAAGTCGTGCGCGGGCCTGTTGCTGCAAGCTGATCGCCACCTGCTGCAGCGCCTGATCAAACTGGCCGAGGCCCGCGAGGGCCACGCGGTCGCCGCCCGGTTGCAGCGGCGCGAGATCGGCCAGCAGCTGCGTCAGTGCGCGATCGGCGGCCACCCCTTCGGCAATGCGGCTCTGCCACAGGGTGCTGAGCAGGGTTGGTTGCAGCCGTTGTGGATCCCCTTTGGCGGCCGGATGTGCCAGTAGCAGGCCTCCGCTCCTCGGTACGAAAAGCAGGGGCGAGTTGACGATGTTGGCCGAACGGCTGACCAGGGCCACAGCTCCTTCGCCGCTGACGGCAGGGTCGGCAGGATCACATTGCCAGTTCTGATCCAGATCGGCGCACAGGGTACCGGCGGTTGGCAGGGCGACATCGACCCGGTAGTCTGGGATCGCCAGTGGTGCGTTATCTTCCCCGCCGCCACAGGCGCTGAGCAGGGCTGAGAGGGTTGCAATAACCAGTACGGATGGTTTCACTTCACATTCCTTGATTCGGTCACAGGTTCACGGGGGCGGTAACCCCCGTGGTGCAGGATTCAACGGCGCGGGGTGCTCCGGCGCCAGAGGCGGGGCCAGAGGGCCAGCAACAGCAGCAGGGGGGAAGCCGTGCCGCCACCCCCTTCATCCTGCTCAAGGGGAATGATGCCGGTGTTGGGCAGGGCTTCATCCTTGTCGCAGCGGGCGCCGACTTGCTGGGCGACCCGCCAGTTGCGCAACTGACCGGTGTCACCGGCGCTGGTGTCGTTGATCTCCAGCAGCCAGCGGCCAGCGAGCGGTTCGCCGTGCAGCTTGTCCAGCGATTCGAACGGTACCAGTTCACGGGGGAACTCCCCCTTGAGCCGGGTATGGCTGGCGTAGCCCTTGTTCCACAGGCTGATCCGGGTGCCGTAAGGGGAGGTGAGCCAGATCTCCAGCTGCTCCAGCTTGCTGTGCTCCAGATCGAGGGCGACCACGAATCCGCTGTCGATGCGGGCCTTGCTCTCGGGCAGGGTGAGAGTGAAGCGGGACAGGCCGTGCCGCTCATCGCTCACCGCATCCTTGATCTGGCCACCCTGGCCGATGGCCCGCTGCCAGAGCGGTTCACCGATCGGCAGTTGCAGGTCAAGGCGGGTCTGGCGCTCGGTGGGGCTGGGCAGGGTGAGCTGGAACTGCAGCGGCAAGGTGACAGCCTCGCCACAGGTCAGGTTGCTCGCCGCCTCCAGCGGCAGGATCCAGCGACCGCTGCCATCGGCGTTGAGATCTCCTTGCCAGTGGCCATTCGCGATGATCCCCTTGGTCGGGAGCAGGTTGGCGTCAGCCACGGTCAGGGGGCGGCCGCTCTGGTTGGTTAGTTCAATGGCGAGGCTCTTTTTCTCCCCGGGCAGCAGGTAGCTGTCATCGGCAAGGCGGGCCGCGATGGGGGTGGGCAGCAGGGCATGGTGGCGGAAGGCCTGCTCCAGCAGCTTGCCATAGCTGCGATCCGGATAGAGGCGGTTGGCGGTATCCACGGTGACCCGCGCCAGCTGGGGCATCCGCACCTGCGGGCCGAGGCCGAAGTGGGATTCAATCAGCAGGGTATCGAACTCGTCACGGGCTACCTCGCCATACTGTTCAACGGCCAGGCGCAGCGCGGTGAAGAGCGGGGTGCCCCACAGCTGGTCGCCGTTGCTGCCGTTGATGGTGAGGTGAGCCGGATAGAGGAAGCCCGGGTGATAGCGCGCCCGCAGATCATCGAGCTGACGGGGCGTCCGGCCGCTGATCCTGGCATCCCAGTTGAAGACCATGAAAGGCTCGAACTGGCGAGCCTCTGGACTACGCTGGCGCCAGCTGGCGGCCAGATAGTCGCTAAAGCCCTCGCCGATGGCGCCCCAGTCACCCTCTTCTCCCATGTCGGGCAGGATATGGTGCTGCACCGCATGGCCAAACTCGTGCCAGATCACCATGGGATCTTCCGCGTCGGGCACCCCTATCCGGCCAATTTCCAATCGGCGCAGGAAGGGGTCATAGAGAGAGTTGTCCTGCTCCCCGGCATCGGTATCGATAGCCAGGGGGCCGCCCATCAGCGTCGTGTAGCCAAGGGATTCCACATGGCGCTGGGCCAGATCCAGATGGTAGTAGCCATTGATATCGAGGAAGGCGGGCTGCTGGTGATCCAGCTGGAAGCCATCGGCATCAGGGCTGCTAAAGGGGGCAGTTTCCGGCGCCGTGCCATCCACGACCCGCGCGCGAGGGCCATTTAGCTGGTAGGTGTCATCCACCTTTTGTACCGTGAGCGGCACGGTGCGATAGGCCCCGTTGTCCAGCACCAGATCGTGGCGCCACAGCAGGTTGCCATCTTGCAACTGGGTGCGTGGATCGAGGGCAAAGATGCGGGCCTGCACCGTGGCCGCTTCCCCTGCCAGCGGGGCCGCTTCGGCACGGGTGCTGGCCTCTTGCAGCGTGCGCCCCAGCAGGGCGCTGCCATCGCAGGTGACAAACAGTTGCCAGTGGCTGCTCTTGCTGTTGCCCGGCTGGCTTTCCACCGCCAGCAGACGCCAGGCAGCAGTCAGTGTGTCGCCATCCTGCCAGTACCAGGGCTGGGCTTCGTCACTTCCAGCGAATTGCCACGCCGTACCATCCAGCGTGGCGGTATAGGCATCCACCCCGGCGCGGCTTGCTTCATCACATGGCGTCGCCTGTGCCTGCATCAGCCGGGTATTGTGATAAAGGCGCCACGGGCGACCCTGCTCATCGAGACTGACGGCGGCCATCAGGCCGGCGATCGGTGCGCCATTGAGCTGCTGGCGATAGTGCAGATAGTGGCCCAGCTTGCCTTGGCGCTGATAGGCCGGGGCATCACTCAAGGTGACGCCGAGCTGCTGTTCGAGCCAGAGGCGGGTATCGGCCGGGGCGTCCTGTTCGACAAAACGCAGTTCGGCGGCCTGAGTGGAAAAGCCAGCCAGCCCCAGCAAGAGGGCGGGCAACAGGGGTTTCATAGTGGTACTCCCAATCAGCGGCGGGGTCATTGGTTGATCCCCGCCAGATGCAACAAGAAGGCAAATTCACGAGCCCGATCGCCACCACCGGCGCGGTGGCCTCCCTCCAGTTCGGTCAGCAGCAGGTAGGGGCCGGAGCCCGTGCTGTGCTCCCGCAGGCGGGCCAGCCACTTGACCGGCTCCCAGTAGGGCACCTGGCTATCGTGCAGGGCGGTAGTGACCAGCAGGGGCGGGTAGGGCGCGCGCTGCAGGTTGTCGTAGGGGCTGATGCGGCGCATCGCCTGATACTCTGTGGGCTTGGCCGGATTGCCCCACTCCTGATACTCCTGACGGGTCAAGGGGAGGGCAGGATCGCTCATGGTGCCGAGCATATCGACGAAGGGAACCTGCAACACGGCGCCGCTAAAGAGTGTCGGTTGCTGGTTGAGGGCCGCAGCAACCAGCGTGCCCCCCGCGCTGCCCCCCATGGCAAACAGGGGCAGGGGAGCAGAGTCGGGCGACCAGTGGCGCAGGGCGTGACCGGCTGCGATAAAGTCGCTGATACCGTTCTGCTTGTGGATGCCCCGTCCGTCGCGGGTCCACTGCTCCCCCAGCATGCCGCCGCCGCGCACATGGGCGATGGCGTAGATAAAACCCCGATCCAGCAGGCTTAACAGCTCTTTCTGGTAGTAGGGGCGCATCGGCGTGCCATAGGCGCCATAGCCGTAGAGCAGTACGGCGCGAGGGGCCAGATCCTTGCGCCACACCAGCGAGACAGGCACCCGGGTGCCATCGGCAGAGGTGATCCAGCGCCGCTCGCTCTGATAGGGCAATGCTTTATTGCCTGCGGTGTGCTGGTCGTTGATCCACTGGCCGCTGGTCAAATCCAGCCAGCGCTGGCCGGGGGGCTGACTCAAGCCCTGACTGCGCACCAGAATGCGGTCGCTGGCCGGGTCATGTTCTCCTTGCAGCCAGCCGGTACCGGCGCCACTGGCCAGCGGCAGGCGCTGGCGTTCATGGCCGTTGCGATCGAGCAGGGCGAGCCAATCCTCCCCCTGCTGGCGAAACTGCACCACCAGATGGCGATCAAACAGTCGCCATTTCTCGGGATCGCCGAGATCCTCCTCTTTGGTGGGCCACAGGCGCTGCCACTCACCGAGCGGCGTGCTGGCTGAGTAGAGGGCAAACGCCCCCTCCCGGTTGCTCTTGATCACCCAGCCGGATTGACTGTCCAGATAGTATTCCACCCCGCGTTGGCGGGGTTTGACCTGCTGCGGCTTGCCCGAGTCGAGCAGGTATTGCTCCGAGCTGTCGTGGTTGTTGCCCTGCAACACCAGATGCTGGCCATCCGTGGTGCGATAGAGGCTGAGCAGCCAGGCGGGATCCTGCTCCTCATAGAGAGTCTGCTCCTGGCCATCCTGCCAGCCGCGCAGCTGCCAGGGGCGCAGGGTGTAGCGCTCGTTGGCGATGGTGTAGAGGGTGCGACCATCTTGTGACCAGGCGAGATCAGCGCTGCGCTGCGCCAAACTGGCCAGCGCCTTGCCGCTTTGGAGATCGAGCAGGGTGACCTGATAGTCGAGATCGCCGCGCCTGTCTTCGGCGATGGCCAGCGTGAGGTTATCCGGGCTCAGGGCCCAGCCGCCCGCTTCGTAATAGCCCTCACCCGCTCTGGCGGGAAGCCGCTGCTGCACCTTGCCCCCGTGGCGTTGCCAGAGTGAGCCATCCGGGCGCAGCTGCCATGCCTGATCGCCGCGGACAAGCCAGTTGTCTGGCACGGGTTCCCCCGCCGGATGGCGGGCAAATTCGGCGCGCAAGGTTGCTTCCAGCGGCTGCTGCGCGGCGAGTTGCTGCTCGCTCCAGCGATTTTGCTGCTTGAGCAGGGCGAGTATGGCCGGGTTGCTGCGGCTCTCGTCCCGCAACCAGAAGTAGGGATCCTGGCGTACGGGACTGCCTGAAATCAGGTGCGATTGGGACGGGATCGGGGGGGGCAGGGCCTCTTGCACCCACGCCAACGGGGCGGCCAACAGGGCCGCCATGATTGCATGATGCTTCATCACATCCCCACGAAACGGTAGCTGAGGCTGGCTGACAGGTAGCGGCCGCTCTGGCTGTAGAGGGAGGTGTCGCTGCCAGCCGGGAGTCCGGCCACATCCTGATAGCGGACATAGCGGGTATCGAGCAGGTTGCCGATGGTGGCATTGACCTTGAGCGTCTCGGTGATCTGCCAGTCGCCGGTGAGGTCCAGACTGAACCAGCCTGCGCTGCTCTGGCAGGCACCGTTGTAGCCAGTCTGCGCATTGGCGCACTGGGGCACCTTGGTCATTGCGGCGGCATAGTTGCCACTGAGCTCAACCCCCCAGTCGAGCTGTTGCCAGCGCAGGGTGGTGTTGCCTTCCAGCGGTGTCTGGGTGCGCAGCGGCTCACCGCGGTGATCCTTGCCATCCATCCAGGCCAGATTGGTCGAAAGCTCCCACTCGTCGCTCAGCCAGAGGCTGGCGGCCAGCTCGGCGCCCCAGGTTTCTGCTTTGGCGACGTTGCGATACTGGCGCAGGAAGACACCGTCATCGAGGCGAAAACCGGTCTGGCGCCAGTCGATGAAGTTGTAGTAGCGGTTGTAGAAAACGGCCGGTTTGACGCTCCAGTTGTCGCTTTGGCCATTCACTCCCCACTCCAGACTGTGGCTGGTCTCCTCCTTGAGGTTGGGGTTGGCAATGATCTCGAACGGCGGCATAGCAAAGTAGTGAGGAATGTTGCCGTAAACCTGATCGTAAGCGGGAGCGCGGAAGCCGTTGGCATAGCTGAGCCAGCTGCGCCATGTTTCGTTGAAGCGGTAACTGGCCGCCACACTGGGGGAGATGTGGTCGCTGTGGTTCTCGGCCAGATTGCTGTCCGGTGCGCGCAGGCGCTGGCGGTCAAAGCGCAGGGTCGGGGTAAACTGCCAGTTGCCCAGATCGATCACATCGCTCAGCCAGATACCATCGCGGCGGGTCTCGGCCTTGCTGAAGGGGGCTTTCTGTCCCTGGGTGGTGATGCCATCTTCCAGGGTCAGATTGCTGACCGGCCGCTCGTGGTTGGCCTGCTCCACTTCCACACCGTAGCTGAAGGTGTGATCCAGCGAGCCGGTGCTCAGCTTGCTCTGCAGCTCCAGCTCACTGCCAAGGCGCAGCTCCTCGAAGGTGGAGAGGGTGCGCTGGCTGCGATATCTGGGATAGCCGCTCAGGGCATCGTTGCGCAGCAACTGGCGCTGGTTGGCTTCGTTGCGTGACTGGTTGCCAAACAAGCTCCAGTTGAGGGTATCGATCATGCCCAGATCGTTGGCCTCCCAGCTGAACTTGCCGCCCTGGGTGCGCTGATCGCCATCTTCCTGAAAACCGACCACGTCCCAGTTGCCATCGGGTTGGGGCACCGCTTTGGGCCCCATCTGGCGTTTGGCGTGATCCTCGTAGTAGTCCAGCTCCAGCCGCAGAGCGTGATGGGTATTGAGGGGGAGGCGGCTGCTGGTGGAGGCACTCATGCCATCCAAATCAGCCGGAATGCGGTTCTCCTCAAAGTTGGCGGTTTCGTTGCCACGCCAGCCGGAGAGGCGCAACAGATGTTCGCTCTCCAGTGCCCGTACCGCGCCGGTCATGCTGAGCTTCTTCTTGTTGCTGTCGCCACCGTAGAGGGTCTTGGCCGCCAGATAGCTATCTTGCTGTTGCAGATAATCTTCTGGCTGCTTGGTATTCATCACCACGGTACCGCCGATGGCATCGGAGCCATGCAGGGAGGAGCCGGCCCCCTTGGCCACCTCAATCTGCTTGATGTCATCGAGATCGAAGTTGAAGCGACCCACCTTGTCATTGATGTTGTCGGCGCCAAAGCCGTCGCTGACGCGCACCCCATCCTTGATCAGCAGGATACGGTTGCCACCGATGCCGCGCACGCTGATGTTTTGCGGTCGCCCGGCAGAGCCGGTGACCGAGACACCGGGGATCTTGCGAAACACATGGGTCAGCTCGCTGGCGACCTGACGGTCCAGCTCTTCCTGAGTGATGACGGTGATGGAGCCGGAGACATCGGAGAGTTTCTGTTGTACCCGTTGCCCGGTGACAATGATGGTGTCGTCGCTGCGAGCCTTCTCCACAGGGGGAAGATCGGCCGCGCTAGCGGAGGCACACAGGAGTGCCGGCCATGCCTGAAGCAGTTTGTTCATAATGATAATTGTTTTTATTTAAGCCTGAGGGGCGGCATTATTGCAGAGGCCTGACCACTTGACAATAAATAGCAATAATTATCATTAAGATCTTATGGTGTTGATATTATTGAGTTATTTGTTTTTTAAAAAGAGGCTCCCGCGTGAAGCGGGAGCGGGGGGATCAGGGCTTGAGCAGTTGCAGCGACTCTTCTGCGGCCTTGCCCTGGGAGAGGGTGATATCGACCCGGCGGTTCGCCTGGCGATGTTCGGGGGTGTCATTGGCAAAGCGGGGTTGAGTGTCGGCCACACCCTGAGCGATGATTCGTCTGGCATCCAGCTGGGGATTGGTCAGCATGGTCTGCACGATGGAGGAGGCCCGCAGCACAGAGAGCTCCCAGTTGTTGCGATAGAGCTCCACCGGCGCTTGGGAGTTGTCGGTATGACCGGTGACCACTACCTGCCCCGGGATGTTGGCCAAAATTCCGGCGATCTTGTTGACCAGCGGGATGAACTGGGGCTGCAGGAACGCCGAATCGGCGGGAAACAGCGCCTTCTCGCCGATGCGGATCACCAGCTGACTGCCAAGCTGCTCGACCTCCAGATCCTTCGATTCAATCTGGGCCTTTAGCTGCTGCTCCAGCTTCTGCTTGGTCACCTGCACCCACTCCTGCTCCTTGGTCTTGTGGGGCCAGGCTTCGGTGGCGCTCGGTTTTTCCGAGGCACCTATGGTCTCGTTGAAGGGGTCCGATGCCGCCATGGGGGCATCTTTCTCCAGCACAGTCTCCTCTTTCGGGCTGCTCGGCGTAGTTTTTGATTCTGGCTCGAGAATCCCTGTGCCCCCCTGCATCAAAGGTGAGCCGGCAGGCGGGGAGATGAGGCCGATTTTACCCAGCGACTCGATAAAGCCCTGGATAAGCACCCGGGTTTCGGACTGCTTGGCCATGGCAAAGGAGTAGAGCACCACAAACAGGGCGAACAGCAGGGTCATGAAGTCGGCATAGGAGACCAGCCAGCGTTCGTGGTTCTCCGGTGCTTCAGCCTTTTTCTTTTTGGCCACCGTGACCTCCCAGATAAGGTTCGAGGGTAACTTGCAGGCGCGCTTGGGATTCGCCATCCACGATGCAGAGAATGCCGGTCAGGGTCATCTCCTTGTAGTGGCGGATCTGGTGGGCAAACCCTTTGTAGCGGTTGCCGAACGGCAAGAAGATCAGGTTGGCGGCGGATACCCCGTAGATGGTGGCGATAAAGGCCACCGCGATGGCGCCGCCCAGCTTGTCGGGGGCATCCAGCAGACCCATGGCGTGGATCAGGCCAAATACCGCCCCGACGATCCCCATGGTCGGGCAGTAGCCGCCCATGGCTTCATAGAATTTGACCGTCTGTTCGAGATCTTCCTGTTCAAATTCGATCTCGTTCTCCAGCACCTCGTGGATTTTGGCCTTCTCGTAGCCATCGACCATCATCTGCACGCCTTTCTTCAGGAAGGGATCCTTGATCTCCTCGATCATCCCTTCCAGCGCCAGCATACCGCTGCGGCGGGCGTTGCCTGCCAGGGTCTCCAGCAACTGTGCCTGCTCCAGCAGGTCGAGTTTGAGGGGGGAGAGCAGCCATTTGAAACGCCTCATGGTGCTGCCGACAACGGAGAAGGGGAACTGGGTCAGCGCAGCACCTATGGTACCTCCGATCACGATAAGAAATGCGGGCAGATCGAGCAGTGCACTGGGATGACCACCCTCGATCATGTTGCCGCCAAGGATGGCGATCAACGCCAGTACCAAGCCAATCAAGCTCATTTTTTACACGTCCCTGCATGTTGATAATGGCTAGTGTAGCTACTTAAGTATCAGTTTTTCAAAATGAAATCCAATCGCTGAGCAATTAATGGGCGCTGGTAATCCCCCCGAAAAACTGAGGTGCTCATAAGTAGAATTTTCTCGTATCTTGAACGCAGGAGGTTCTACATGAAAACATCACGCTTTAGCGATGCACAGATCATCGCCATCCTCAAGCAGGCCGAGTCTGGTTCACCCGTCCCTGAGCTCTGCCGTGAGCATGGCATCAGCTCCGCCACCTTCTACAAGTGGCGCTCCAAATTCGGTGGCATGGATGCCTCTCTCATGGCGCGCCTCAAAGAGCTGGAAGAGGAAAATCGTCGCCTTAAGAAGATGTATGCCGAGGAGCGCCTAAAGGCTGAGATCATCTCCGAGGCGATGGCAAAAAAGTGGTGACGCCATCTGCCCGCAGGGAGATGGCGACCAAGGCTGTGGCTCATTACGCCATTTCTATCCGTCTGGCTTGCCAGGTGTTCAAGGTGAGCGAGGGTTGCTACCGTTATCAGCCCGTGCTGGCTGATGAAAACCAGGAGATTGCCGACTGGCTACTGCGCCTCACCGCCAACCAGCGCAACTGGGGTTTCGGACTGTGCTTCCTGTACCTGCGTAACGTCAAAGGCTTTGGCTGGAACCACAAGCGGGTCTACCGGATCTATCGGGCGCTAGAGCTCAATCTGCGGATAAAACCCAAGAAGCGGCTAGTACGCGCCAAGCCGGAGCCGTTGGCAGTCCCTGACCAACCGAATCACTGTTGGTCGATGGACTTTATGCATGACCAGCTCAGCGATGGTCGTTCGGTGCGGTTGTTTAATGTGATCGATGACTTCAATCGCGAAGCACTGTGCATCGAGGTGGATTTTTCCTTGCCTGCCTCGCGAGTCAAACGGGTGCTGGAGCAGGTCATCGAGTGGCGGGGCAAACCAGCCGCAATCCGCTGTGATAATGGTCCGGAATACATCAGCGAAGAGCTCAAGCAATGGGCGCAGCAGAAGAGGATTGCGCTGAGGTATATCCAGCCAGGCAACCCGCAGCAGAATGCCTACATAGAGCGATTTAACCGCACTGTGCGTTACGACTGGTTGGGCCATTACCTGTTTGAGTCACTGAATGAGTTACAGGAATTTGCCACGAACTGGCTGTGGGTTTATAACCATGAGCGGCCCAATATGGCGCTGGGCGGCTACACGCCGAAACAGCGCTTGGCACAGGCCGCATGACCTCTACTTTTGAGTGCTCCAAAAAATGGGGGGATTACC
>NZ_JBFODS010000065.1:0-123067 GCF_040908445.1 Aeromonas sp. R10-2
TCAATCTGAGCCATGATCAAACTCTTCAATTTAAGTTTGGTTGCTTCGAAAAGCGGCTCAATGAATTGCTGAAATAAACTGTTCGACTTCTTATTACTAAGAAATCGTCTTGGTCACTTCACCACACATTGAAAATCAAAAATTGTTTTTGATGTTCGATGCTGTGAGTGCCCACACAGATTGCTTGATTCAAATTGTTAAAGAGCGTCACGCTTGTCGCGTTGAGGAGGCGCATATTACGCTTCTCACTTCGAAAGTCAAGCGATTGTTTTCGCCTTTCTTTCGGCGCCCACTTCGCTAGGAAGCTGGCTCATCAGTTCGGCGTGTTCCGCCGTGCTGGTAGGGGCGCATTATAGGGAGCGGCGCTGCGATGACAAGACTTTTTTTGAAGAAAATCACGAAAATTTCAAATTATTCAATTAGAAACAACTTATTCAGTGTATATATACAATGTTATCCACAATCCGGTTATTTCACTCCCATTTTAGCGTCATTTATGTCGCCTTTAGTGACCTTGGGAATGCCATACTGGAGCCGATAACCTCTCCCGAGTGGTCCATGGTAGCGCCAATCAGGAAAGCTGGTTACCATGGAGGTGAATATAGTGTTGCACCTTTTTTGCTTTCATTTACAAAAGGTCTTTTAAGATGAATTTATCCAAGTTTCCCGTATATATGCAGGCCGCAATCCTTGCTCTGGTATTGGCAGTGGTTGGCTACCTGGTTGCCCAGGCCCTGCAGTTCTCTTTGAAAGCGGAAGTGATTTTTGCAGCAGGTCTGGCCATCGGCGGTTTCGTGGTACCGCTGTGCCTGAAGCGAACCCCGGCTAATGTTGCCGAGTCGATCGCCAATCAGGAGACTTGCACCTTATATGTAGGCAACCTGCCCTATCGCGCCAATGAGATCGCAGTGCGCGAATTGTTTGCCGAACAGGGCCAGGTCATTTCCGTGCGGTTGATGAAAGACAAGGCAACCGGCAAGCGCAGAGGTTTCGGTTTCGTGGAGATGCCCGCCGCCGATGCCGCCAAGGCGATTGCCGCTTTGAATGACAAAGAGTATCAGCAGCGCACCCTAAAGGTGCGTGAAGCAAATGACAAACGTGATAAAGAGGAAAGAGAAGGTAGCGAAACTGACGCCTAACCGCTCGTCAGTACTTCACCTCTTCCAATGATGACAGCCCCCATGCTTGCAAGGGGGCTGTCAGTTTTTGGGCCTCCCCATCCAGCCGGGTACAGTAAGCCCTGGCAATTACCTCTTCTATATGTACAGGATGTACAGGCTGCACGATGGCATGCCCGCCATTGTTCAGCAACCAGGCAACCCGTTTGGCAACGGCACTGCCCGAGTCAATAAGCTGACATTGCGGCATCAGTTGCCCAATCTCTTCATTGAGTAGCGGGAAGTGAGTGCAACCAAGCACCAGCGTATCCGGCTTTTCTTCCCCCTCCAGCCAATCGGCCAATACCTCGCGCAGTAGCGCCATATTGACCGGTAGGCCCGCCAGCTTGTGTTCGGCTTCTATGACCAGCTCGGTGGTGCCCTTGAGCAGCACCTGCTTGCCGGGGGCAAACTGGGCGATCAGTTCGTGGGTATAGTCGCGGCTGACGGTGCCCGGTGTGGCCAGCAGACCAATACAACCGTTGCGAGTCTGTGCTGCGGCAGGCTTGATGGCTGGCACCACCCCCACTACAGGAATATCCAGCGCCTCACGCAGGGCGGGCAGCGCTATGGTGCTGGCCGTATTGCAGGCAATCACCACCAGATCGATATGATGACGGGCCACCATGGTGGTCACCAAGCGGGTGCAGGCAGCAATCAGGGCAGGCTCGCTCAATTCACCATAGGGGAAGTTGGCATTGTCGAAGCAGTAGAAATAGTTGTGTGCCGGCAGAACGCGGCGGATTTCGCGGTAGATGGTCAGGCCACCCATACCGGAATCAAACACGAGAATATTGGCCACTTGAGCTCCCCTTTGGTGCAAGGCGGCGATCATACTCCCGCCTGCCGCCAATAGAAAAGGCCCTGCCAATGGCAGGGCCTCGGTTTTTCAAAGATGAACCGAATAAAGCATCAGAAGCGATAATCGGCTGTCACTTTGAACTCGGTACCCGGTGATGCATAACCTTTGGCGACTTCGTAATTGCGATCAAACAAATTATCGATGCGACCGCCCAATGTCAGCTGATTAGTAGCTGCGTAAGTCGTACCCAAGTTCACAAGGGTATACGGGCTCAATTCAATATTGCCAACATCAAGTCTTTCACCAACATATAGCACCTCTGTACTCCAGGTCATTTGACCTGTCGTAAAACTGGTCAGCCAGGCACCTTTGTGTTTCGCTCGACGCAAAAGTTGCTGATCATTCTCATTTTTGTCCTTGGCGCGTGTGTAGTCATAGCTGAAGTCATGATGTACAAGCCAAGTATCCAAACCAAGTGCCAACTCGATACCTTCGATATCGGCATCAGTATTATCCTTGGTGCAGGTGATATAACCTTTTTGGCACTTAATCAGATTTTGGATTTTGTTACGATAGAAGTTTGCTGACCAGTCCCAACCGGTATAACGACCGTAGAAATCCAGCTCCAGATTCTTGCTCTCTTCTGGTTTCAGCGCCGGATTCTCATAACCCGGAGAGTAAAGATCCATAAAGGTTGGCGCTTTGAAGCCAGTACCGTAACTCAGCCGGACATTATGGTTCTCATCGATATCCAGCCCGCTGGCGGCAGACCATGTGTTGTGACGACCATATTGCTGGTTGTCATCGGTACGACCTGACAGCTCCCAGAGCAGCGCCTGCCAACGGTAGCTCCCCACGGCAAACAGACCGGTATTGTCACGATCTGGAGCCTTAAAACCGGTTGGTACAGGAACACCGGTACTCCAATCTTCTCCACGAGAGTCAGACTTCATCTGTTCACGCTGCCAGTCAGCGCCACCAGTCAGGTTAAGCCCCTTAATACCACTCCAACTGTTAACCCAGGAGACGCGGGTTAAACCAGTATGAATAGGCTTACCACTACCCTCCCCTTGAGTCTCCAGCCAAGTCTTCAGCTTGTTCTCGCCATAACTGGCCTCTAATCGGCTGGTCAACGTCTCGCTTTGGAATTTGAGACCACCATCATATTGGAAAGCCTGTACTCGGCTCTGATCCGCAGACAGATAGGGGTCGTCCGTTTCTGTCAGATTGTCATAACCCTGAGCATTGAAATCCGCGCTCCATGCATCATTAAAAGCGTGGTTCAAACCGATTTGACCATTGCGGCCGGAGAAACCATCCCGATCCGGCTGCTGGGCATTGGCTACGACATCAAAACCATCGGTACGCTCATAACCGATCAGCATGTTCATATCGGTTTTTTGGCCTAATGACTGAACCGTTCTGAGCTCGCCCTGACCATAGCCATGGCTCCCAGCACCGCCCTTCAGGTGTGTCTCGCTGCCATTCTTGGCGGATGTTTTGGTGATGAGGTTGATCACGCCGCCAATGGCATCGGAACCATACACCGCCGCGCGTGGGCCACGGATATACTCGATGCGCTCGATATTGCCGAGCGGGATTTGGCTGAGATCAGGCGTACCCGCCACCATGGCTGCAATCGGACGACCATTCATCAAGACCAGAGAGTGGTTGGAGTTTGTTCCGCGGACAAACAGGCTGCTGATGTGCCCCCGGCCTCCCAGAGTCGCCATCTGCACGCCGGGCAGGGTTTTCAGCAAATCAGGCAAACTCTGCACCTGACGAGATTCGATCTCGGCGCGATCGATCACCACAACGGGAGCCAGCACCGAGCTGACTGGTTGTTCCACGCGGTTGGCCGTGATGACCAGAGTTGGATTGATGGGGATGGTAGTTTGGGCAAACGCCGCCGTCGGCAACAGGGCAGCCGCCAGAAATTTCTTCGACATGAGAGATCCTTAAGTTCGCGTAAGTATCTACTTCGTGGCCGGTTTCTCTCGGCCCGAAATACGAACTCTGGCAGGTCTTCGGGCTCGGGGGCTGATAGCCTACGGCGACGGCTTCCCGCCTGACGGCAGTGCCCTGATGTCGCTTCGTTCCCCCTTACCGCTGCGCGCCAGCTCCGGATTCTCACCGGATTCCCTATTAAGCATGATGCGCCAAAGCGGGAGGATTATAGGCAGAGCAAAGCTGGATGTATAGCCATCCAGATTTCTATTTATTACCCGCCAGCGCTGCCAGCCGCTGCTGGGCCCCCTCCATCACCGCCTGTACCCCGGGATGGGAGAGATGGCGTCCCGCCGAGACCAGATAGTAAGAGAGAGTGACGTCGGTGAGGGTCGCAATTCGCTCCACCCCGTAGAGGCGACCAATTTCGTCAGCCATTGCCAGCGGAGCCGGGAAGATCCCCATCCCCGCCTTGCCGAATGACTTCATCAGGGTGGAGTCATCAAACTGCCCCACCAGATGGGGATGAATGCCCTGCTGGCGATACCACGCCAGCAGCCGATCGTGGGTGGCAGACTTCTCTCCGGGGATCAGCAAAGGCAACCCCTCCAGCGAGGCGGGAAAGCCGTCCCGCGCCCGCGCCGCCAGCTCGGGGCTGGCAAACAGCGCCAGCGGGCTGCGCCCCAACTCGTGGTTATAGCCACGCACGCCGCTGTCGGGAGGGAGCGGGCGATCGATCAGCACCATATCCAGCTTGTGGCGGGCCAGTTCGCTGAACAGCTGCTCGGCCCGCTCTTCGTGGCACACCAGCCGCAGCGGGGTCGCCAGCGCCATGGCGGGAGCCAGCAGCTCGAACGCCAGGGTGCGGGGTACCGAATCGGCGATCCCCACCTGCATGGTCAGCTCCTGACTGGCGTGGCGCAGGGTGTGCTCCAGCTCGGCGCCGAGCGAGAAAATCGCCCCAGCCTGCTCATGCGCCTGCCGACCCGCAGCGGTCAGCACCAGACGCCGCCCCACCCGGTTGAACAGCGCCACCCCGAGGGACTGCTCCAGCTCGGCCACCTGACCGCTGATGGTCTGCGGCGTTAAGTGCAGCTGTTCGGCGGCCTGCGTCACGCTGCCGCTGCGCGCCACATGCCAGAAGTAGTAGAGCTGTTTGTAGTTGAGCATGCCGTTCCCTATCAGTTTTTACCGAACAACCATCAGCGAGAATCTGATTTTATCGAAACATTGCGGGCTCTAGCATGCAACCATTATCTGAACTGCCCTGCGAACCATCATGCTGGACGTTGTTGTACTCTTCTTTCTGTTTGGTCTGCTGGCCGGTCTGGTGCGCTCCGAGCTCAAGCTGCCGCCCGCCCTCTACGACACCCTCTCTCTCTTTCTGCTGCTGGCCATCGGCCTCAAGGGCGGCGTCGGTCTGGCCCAACAATCCCTGCAACCTCTGCTGCCACAACTGGCGCTGGTGATCCTGCTCGGCGTGGTGCAGACCCTGCTCGGCTTTGCCGTGCTGCGACTCAAGATGAACCGGGTGGATGCCGCCGCCACCGCCGCCCACTACGGCTCGGTCAGCGTCGCTACCTTCGCGGTCGGAGTGAACTGGCTCACCGAACGGGGCATCAGCTTTGAATCCCAGCTTTCGGTCTTCCTCGCGGTGATGGAGATCCCCGCCATTCTGGTGGGCATAGTGCTGGCCCGCGGCATCAGCCGCGAGACCCGCTGGCGCATGCTGGCCCACGAGACCTTCCTCGGCAAAGGGGTGACCCTGCTGCTGGGCGGCATGGCCATCGGCTATCTGGCCGGGCCGGACGGAATTGCCCCGCTCAAACCGCTGTTTGTCGACCTGTTCAAGGGGGCGCTGGCGCTGTTCCTGCTGGAGATGGGCCTGATCGTCGCCCGCCAGTGTCAGGATCTGCGCCGCCACGGCCTGTTCCTGCTCGGCTTCGCCCTGCTGATGCCGCTCGCCTCGGCGGGGCTGGGATTGGCTGCTGGCCAGCTGATGGGCCTCTCTCTCGGCGGCCTGACCCTGCTGGCCACCCTGGCGGCCAGCGCCTCCTATATTGCCGTGCCGGCCACCATGCGCATCGCCGTGCCCCAGGCCAACCCGGGGCTGTCCCTCAGCGCCGTGCTGGGGGTCACCTTCCCGTTCAACATCATGCTGGGGATCCCGCTCTACCACAGCTGGGCCCGCCACTTCACGGAGTAGCCACATGCAGACCGAGACCCGCACCCTGCTGACCGTCATCACGGAAGCCAATCTGGAGCCGACCCTGCTGCGCACCCTCACCCGCGAGGGGTTGCGCGGCTACACCATCACCGATGCCCGCGGTCGTGGCGATCATGGTGAGCGCAACGCCAGCTGGAGCGAGAGCGGCAACATCCGGCTGGAAGCGATCTGCAGCCGGGAGCAGGCGGAGCGGCTGCTGGCCCACCTGCAGAGTCGCTACTACCCCGATTACGCCATGATCGCCTTTCTGCAACCGGTCGAAATCGTGCGACCCGAGAAATTCTGAGCCGGCTTGCCGGCTCTTTTTGCCCACCAAAAGCAAACGTTTAACAGCAAGGAACCAGAAAAGATGAACACCCCTCCCCTGATCGGCCTGGTAATGGGCTCCGACTCCGACTGGCCCGTGCTGCAGGCTGCCGCCCGCATCCTCAAGGAGCACGGCGTGCCCTACGAGGCACAGGTAGTCTCGGCCCATCGCACCCCGGATCTGCTGTTCGAGTATGCCGCCAGTGCCCGCGAGCGCGGCCTGCGCGCCATCATCGCCGGAGCCGGCGGCGCCGCTCACCTGCCGGGTATGGTCGCCGCCAAGACCACATTGCCGGTGCTGGGGGTGCCCATCCCCTCCCGACATCTCAAGGGGATGGACTCGCTACTCTCCATCGTGCAGATGCCCAAGGGGGTGCCGGTCGCCACCTTCGCCATCGGCGAGGCGGGGGCTGCCAACGCCGCCCTGTTCGCGGTCTCCCTGCTCTCGGTCGCCCGGGATGACGACGCCCCCCGCTACCGGCAGCTGCTCGACGACTTCCGCACCCGCGAGCGAGATCGGGTGCTGGCGCTGCAACTGGAGGAGCCGACATGATCCTGCCCCCCGCCACCCTCGGCATGCTCGGCGGCGGTCAGCTTGGCCGCTACTTTGTGATGGCCGCCCACCGCCTCGGCTACAAAGTGGTGGTGCAGGATCCCGACCCGGCCAGCATCGCCGGTGCCGCCGCCGATCACCATATTGTCGCCCCCTATGACGACCCGACCGCCCTGCACGAGCTGGCCAGCCGCTGCGAGGCAATCAGCTGCGAGTTCGAGAACGTGCCCGCCGCCACTCTCGCCCTGCTCGAAAAACACAAGCCGGTGCGCCCGGCCGCCAGCGCGGTGCGTATCTGTCAGGATCGCCGCGAGGAGAAAGCCTTTCTGCGCAGGGCCAATATCCCGGTTGCCCCCTCTCTGGCGCTGCTGCCGGAAGAGCCCATCCCCGCACAGGCCAGCGAAATCTTCCCTGCCATTCTCAAGACGGCCCGCGAAGGGTACGACGGCAAGGGACAGTGGCAGGTGAACAATCTGGATGAGCTGGCGACGGCTCTGACAGCCAGTGGCGTGCCCTGCGTGCTGGAAAAACGGCTGGCGCTGGAGGGGGAGTTTGCCCTGACCCTGGCCCGTAGCCCGAGCGGCGCCATCAGCGCCCTGCCGCTGGTGCAGAACTGGCACAGCGGCGGCATTCTCGACCAGACCCGCTCCCCGGCCAATGTGCCGGCGCTGGAGAGCGAAGCCAAAGGGATCGCCGAACACATCATCGCCGCCCTCGATTACGTCGGGGTGCTGACGGTGGAGTTCTTTCTGGTGGAGGGGAGGCTATTGGTCAACGAGCTGGCGCCCCGCCCCCACAACTCGGGTCACCCCAGCCTCGACAACGCCGCATGCAGCCAGTTCGAGCTGCAGGTTCGGGCCCTGTGCGATCTGCCGCTGCCGGAGCAGATCGCCGTGCGCCCCGCCCTGTTAATCAACCTGCTGGGGGATCTCTGGCAGAACGGCACCCCCGACTGGGCCGCCCTGCTGGCGCTGCCCGGCCTGCATCTGCACCTCTACGGCAAGGGCGAACCCCGCCCCGGCCGCAAGATGGGCCATATCACGGTAACCGGTGATGAGTGGTCAACGGTGGAAGAGAGCTGCCGCAAAGCCCGCCAGCTGCTGGGGCTAGCGCCGCGCTGATCGAGCATCGGAAATGCAAAGACCCGGGCATGGCCCGGGTCTCTGTTTTTGCTTGCTATGGCAGGGAGCCTTGTCAGACCCGTTCGGTGGTCAGCGCCACGGGAGCCGGCAGACGGATGGTGAGGGAGAGCACCAGCGCCACCACCAGCAACACCAGGATCAGGTGGAAGGTCGCCATAAAGCCGCCAAACAGGGAGGCCACGATAGAGCCGATGATGCTGCCCAGACCAAAGCCCAGATAGATGACACCGTAGTTCTTGGTCAGGTTGTTGAGACCGAAGAAGTCGCTCACCAGCGAGGGGTAGACGGTGATGGTGCCACCGAAGCTGAAGGCCACACAGGCAACCGCCACGAAGAACAGATTGGCATTGAGCGGCACGAACAGCAGCAGCGCCATGCCCGCCAGGGTAATCAGCTGGGCGATGGTGATAACCCGGATGCGGGACATCTTGTCGGAGAGGATCCCCAGCACCAGACGGCCACCCAGGTTGGCCATGGCGATGATGGCGACGGCATTGGCGGCGACTACAGCAGGCAGACCCACCATCTTCTCGCCGATATCTTTGGCCACACCGATGACGTAGAGGCCGCTCATGCAGGCGGTGAGGAACATCAGCGCCAGCATCCAGTACTGCGGCTTGCGCATCGCCTCGGCCAGGGTGAAGTCACGGCTCTCGCTCTGCTGCACGGAGGCGGCCTGCTTGGGCGCATCCTTCATCAGCATGCCGCCCACCAGCACCATGGACATCGCAATCAAGCCCCACAGCTGGAAGGTGGTCTCAAGGCCGGAGCTGGAGAGCAGCAGCAGGTTGATGTATTTGAAACCGAGACTGCCGAGGCCATAGGCACCGATGGAACAGGCGGAGATCAGCCCCTTACGCTCCGGGAACCATTTCACGCAGTTGGAGAGGGTCATCAGGTAGCCGGTGCCGTCGGCAAAACCGACCAGAATGCCCGCGCAGAGGTAGAGCATCGCCAGATTGCTGGCATGGGCAGTGAGGAAGAAGCCGATGCCGAGCAGCACGCCGGCGCCCAAGGTCACGTTACGCACCCCGAATCGCTCCTGCAGCTTGCCCGCCATGGAGGAGGCGACCGCCAGGGAGAGGCTGAGCAGGCCGAAGGCGAAGGCGACCTGGCTCACCGGCTCGTCCAGCTTGTCGGAGAGCTGGGCGTTGAACAGGCTCCAGGTGTAGACAGAACCCAGTGCGAACTGGGTGATGATGGTACCGATCAGAGTCAGGTACCGGGTACGATTCATCTCTTTGGTCATGATGCGTCTCGGTCGATGGCCTTAAGGAAATTGAGGCCACTATAGGCAAGACGCAGCTCGCGCCGATCGATTAAGGCATGAAATGCAGATCGGCGGGAATGAATGACAATCAGAGCCGCATCAGCTGACGGAACGCCTTGATGTTGCTGCGACTGACCGGCACTTCGAACGGCAGATCATGGAGCCGGATGAGATAGGTGCTGTTGAACCAGGGGACTATTTCGCGGATTTTGTTGATGTTGACGCAGTAGGAGCGGTGGCAACGGAAGAACCCCTCGGCAGGCAACCGGCTGACAAACTCGCTGATGGTCATGGTCATCACGTAGCGGTCATCACGGGTGTAGACATAGGTAAGCTTCTCGTCGGCTTCCGCGTAGTAGATCTGCTCGCAGGGGGTGACGATGATGCGCTCCCCCTTCACCAGATTGACGGTGCGATTGTGCGGGCTATTCCCCTCACCGTTCGCCTCCCCCGTGGTGGCTGGCTGCGACTTGCCCGCATGCTCGAGCTTTTGCAGCAGATTGATGAGGCGCGGCTCGTTGTAAGGCTTGAGGATGTAGTCGAACGCCTCCAGCTCGAACACCTCCACCGCAAATTCCTTGTAGGCGGTGACAAAGACGATGTGGGGCGGATGGCTCGACTTGTGCAGGTTCTTGGCCAGCAGCAGGCCATCGATGGAGGGGATCTGGATATCCAGAAACACCACATCCACCTCATGATCCTGCAGGTATTTGAACGCCTCCAGCCCATCCTCAAAACTCGCCACTATCTCGATGGTGCTGTGCTGGTTCACCAGATAGATCAGCTCTTCGCGAGCCAGATACTCGTCTTCCACAATGATCGCTTTCAGCATGACAACACCTCTCGCGGCACACACTTATCCTCAACCATGATGGCTCTCAGCATGGCATCGACTCCTGATCCGGCAGATAGAAACTCACCTCGGTACCCGGCTCCAGCCGCTTGAGGTGCAGGCCGTCACCATAGAGCAGCTTGACCCTCTGATGCACGTTCATCAGGCCGATGCTGCGGCTCTCCACCCGCCCAGCAGCCACCCCGTCGATCACCGCCTGACTGATGCCGTAACCGGTATCGCGCACCGATACCCGGATGCCGCCCGCCAGCTGTTTTACCTCGATGGTGACCCGGCCCGGCGCGCTGCGGGGCTGGATGCCGTGCAGGATGGCGTTTTCCACCAGCGGCTGCAACAGCAGGCTCGGCACCTGAATGTGCACGTCGTCCACCTCGAACACCACCTCCAGCTTGTCGCCAAAGCGGGCCTGCTCGATGGCCACGTAGTCGCGCACCTGCTGCAGCTCCTCCTGAATGTCGATGAGTTCATCCCCCTTGTTGAGGTTGTAGCGCAGGTAATCCGCCAGATTGGCGATCAGCTGGCGCGCCTGCTGGGGGCGAATGCGGATCAAGGATGAGATGGCGTTGAGGGCATTGAACAGGAAGTGCGGGTTGATCTTGCTCTGCAGCGCGGTGAACTCCGCCTTGCGGGTCATCTCCTTGAGTTGCTCGATGCGCGACACCTCCATCTGGGTGGAGATGAGCTGGGAGAGGCCCACCGCCATCTCCCGCAGCGAACTGGTGATGCTGTGGGTGCGGCGGTAATAGATCTTGAGAGTGCCGCTCACCGAGCCGTTCTCCCGCAGCGGAATAATGATGACCGAGTGGAAATCGGAGAGGTGATACTGGCGCAGATCGTTGTTGATGATGATCTGGTCGAGCAGCACCGCCTGCTGGGTCATGCCGCTGATGGCGTGGTGCTCGTCCAGCTCGTAATAGTCCTTGCCCACCCCGACATAGGCCAGCACGTCATGGGTATCTGTGATGGCCACCGCATCGGCGCTGATGTCGCGCCGGATCACATCGCACACCTGACTGAGGGAGTGGCGATCGATGTTCTGGAAGAAGGGCAGCGTCTTGTTGGCGATATCGAGCGCCAGCTTGGCCTGCTTGGCAGCAATCAGCTCCTTCTCGTCATCCAGATCCTGCACCAGCTTGATGATGAGGCCGATGCAGAGCGCCCCGGCGATCATCGGATAGGCGATATGGTTAACGATCTCCACCCCGACTTCGTGGGGCTCAGTCAGCAGCCAGATCAGCAACATGGTCAGCCCTTCGCACAGCATCCCCGCCAGAATGCCGTAGAGCCAGAGCCGCGACTTTCGACAGCGCAGGTGCAACCAGGTAGCGAGCAGGCCGGCGATGATGCTGGCGATAAGACAAGGGATGGAAGTGTGACCATCCATATCAATGAGATAGCGGTGCAGGCCGGAGATGACCCCGGCCGGAATGCCGACCCAGGGGCCGAACAGGATGCCACCGGAGATGATGGCGATGATCCGCACGTTGATCAGCGCCCCCTCCACCGGAATGCCGGTGTAGGTACTGAATACCGCAAACAGGCCGAAGATGGAGGCCACCAGCACCAGCTCCGCCGGGGTGTGATCCCGCTTCTGGAAGAGCCGCTGGAACGGCCGGGTGCGGGTCAGGAAGAAGAGGGTCATCAGCATCAGAGCCGCCCGCTCGAACACCGCCAACAACATCATCTGATTCTCAAGCATCTGCGCCCCCTTGCGGCAACCCGACCGATCACCATAACCCTGACCAATAAATCGGGGCCGGATAAACCAGCCCCAACGACATCAACAGTACTGACCGGCCACCCAGCCGGAGGACCAGGCCCACTGGAAGTTGTAGCCACCGAGCCAGCCGGTCACATCCACCACTTCACCGATGAAGTAGAGGCCGGGCACCTTGCGCGTCTCCATGGTCTTGGAGGAGAGCTCGTTGGTATCGACGCCACCCAAAGTCACTTCAGCGGTGCGATACCCCTCGGTGCCGTTGGGCAGGATCTGCCAGTCACCCAGCAGGTTGGCCACCGCTTCAAGCTCCCGCTCGTTGTATTGGCGCATCGGCTTGCTGACCAACTGACCCAGCTCCACCAGCTTGTCGACGAAACGCTTGGGCAGCTCGCGCCCCAGCACGGTTTTCAGCTCCTGCGCGGGGTGAGCCTGCGCCCACTCGCGCAAGGCAGCCGGAATATCCAGCTCCGGCAGCAAATTGATGTGGATCTTCTCGCCGGCGTGCCAGTAGGAGGAGATCTGCAGGATGACGGGGCCGGAGAGGCCGCGGTGGGTGAACAGCATCGCCTCCTTGAAGCGGGTGCCATCCTCGGCGGTCACCGCCACCGGCAGGCTGATGCCCGCCAGATCGGCGAACGCCTCTTTCTCGGCCTGATGGAGGGTAAAGGGCACCAGCCCTGCGCGGGTCGGCAGCACCTTGAGGCCGAACTGCTCCGCCAGCTTGAAGCCATAGGGGGTCGCCCCCAGCTTGGGCATGGAGAGACCGCCGGTCGCCACCACCAGCGAGTGACAGCCGATCTCACCCTTGCTGGTCGTCAACACAAACCCTTCGTCCTGTTTGCTGACGGTGAGAATTTCGGTCTGGAACTGCAGGGTCACCCCGGCCCAGTCACACTCGGTGAGCAACACATCGACGATATCCTTGGCACTCTCGAGACAAAACAGCTGCCCCAGGGTGCGTTCGTGATAGTTGACCCCGTGGCGATCTACCAGATCGATAAAGTCCTGCTGGGTGTAGCGGGCCAGTGCCGACTTGCTGAAGTGGGGATTCTCCGACAGGTAGGCGTGAGCGCCAGCCTGATGGTTGGTGAAGTTGCAGCGACCACCGCCACTGATGAGGATCTTGCGGCCCGGCTTCTTGGCATTGTCGAGCACCAGCACCGAGCGGCCCCGATAGCCCGCCTGCGCCGCACACATCAATCCGGCCGCACCGGCCCCGATCACCACCACATCGACCTGCTTCATCATCACTCACTTATCAAAAATAGAAACGGCACCTGGCCAGAACCGTGATTGCCTCTGGCTGACATCACAACGGTGACTGCCCACCAGAATAAACAACGGCCCTTAAAAGGGCCGTTATTGTACTGGCTGAACACTAAGTGTCCACGACTATCAGGCGTTGCTGTCCATGATGCTGGCAGGGGCGCCCTTGGCCAGTTCGGCCAGCTCCTTGTCGATGAAGTAGAGGCCTTTGCCATCTTCACCCACCAGACCCAGACGGTCGACGATGCTCTTGAACAGCTTCTCCTCTTCATGCTGCTCGGCCACATACCACTGCAGGAAATTGAAGGTGGAGTAGTCCTGGGTGGTGAAGGCTACGTGGGCCAGACCATTGATGCACTTGGTGATGTGATACTCGTGCTCCAGGGTGGTACGGAACACGTCGCCCAGCGACTTGAACTCGTGGGGAGGGGCATCGATGGCACCCAGACGCGGCATGGCGCCGGTCTCGCTCACGTAGGTGAACAGACGCTCCATGTGTTGGCGCTCCTCGACCGCGTGCTGACGCAGGAAGGTCGCCGCCCCTTCAAAGCCCTTGTCTTCGCACCAGGCACTCATCTGCAGATAGAGATTGGAGGAGTAGAACTCCAGGTTAATCTGCTCGTTCAACTTCTCGATCATGGCTTGGGCCAGCATCTTGTTTCTCCTCAGTGATTTGGTATCGATTGTCGCCACACTCCCGCCGCGAATCAACCCGCCAACGAGAGGGAGATCCCGTTTCTTTCAGCTCAGGGGGTCAGCTCGCCAAGGGAGGCGACATCCACCGGCGCCGCGTAATCGACACCCGGCAGCTCGAAGCCGTTGAGCTGCATGAAGTCCTGCCGCAGCCCAGCAAAGTCCCCCAGCCCGTGGAAATTGTCCGGCGTCACCTTGGGCCAGAGCGCCGAAACGGCGGCCTGAATGGCCGGGTCGAGCTCGTGGTCATCCATCCGGATCAGCCGGTTGCCATCGGCCACCACCCCATTGGCCCCGTACATCTTGGCGGCAAACAGTCGCTGCATCTGCTCGATGCAGCCTTCGTGCACACCACGCTCCTTCATTACCCCCATCAGCAGGCCCAGATAGACCGGCAGCACCGGGATATAGGCGCTCGCCTTCGTCACCAGCGCCTTGCAGACCGACACCCAGGCATGGCCGCCAATCTCGGCCAGTTGCAGGTTGATGGTCTCGGCGGTGGCGTGCAGATGCTCCTTGGCATAACCGATGGTGCCATCCCGATAGAGGGGATAGGTGGATTCGGGGCCAATGTAGGAGTAGGCCACGGTTTGCGCGCCGGGAGCGAGACAACCGGCCTGCTGCAACGCCTGCATCCAGAGCTGCCAATCCTCGCCCCCCATCACGGTGACGGTATCGCGGATCTCCTCCGGCGTGGCGGGCGCCAGCGACTGCTGCACCAGAGCATCGCGCTCCAGATCCAGCCCCCAACCGCTGAATGGCTGGCCGGTGGTCTTGAGCACAGAGCGCACTTGCGTACCGTCGGGCAGCACCCGGATGCCGCTCGCGAGCGAATAGATCACCAGATCCACCTGCCCCAGCTGCTGGCGGATGGTCTCGATGGCCTGCTGGCGCATCCCGTCGGAGAAGGCATCACCAATCAGGTTGATGGCGATACGCCCCTCCTGCTCCGCCTCCTTGCGAAACCAGATGTTGTTGTACCAACCGGCGCTGCCCAATCCTTTGTCGGAAGGGCCGCGCTCAAACGAGATGCCGATGGTGTCGGCACCGGCACCAAAGGCCAGTGCAATGCGCGACGCCAGTCCAAACCCGGAGGAGGCACCCAGCACCAGCACCCGCTTGGGGCCGTTGAACGGGCCAGCGGCCTTGATGCGTTCGATCTGCTGCTGCACGGCGGCGCGACAGCCGATGGGGTGACAGTTGCGGGCAACACAACCTTGAATCTGGGGATGAATGATCATGGGAAGGCCTCCAAAGAAACTGGCTACAGCATAACCAAATCGAAGGAGATTAACTTGATGCCGGATCGCTATCAGTCAGAAAAGCCGCGGGAATTGAGGCAGAAAAACAAAAGGGAGCACGTGGCTCCCCAAAGCGGTATTCAGATGCTTTTTGTTGTTTTGTGTTCATTGCGAAGCACGGGCCCATCCTATGCCTCTCCCCTCTGATCGGCAAGCCGGGGGGTGTGACCGGCGTCAAACTCTTGTTTAATTTATAGGCAAATAGTGGTTAATAACTGAGTGGCTGACCCTGTGTCACACGTCATTAAACTCATTTAAATCCCAAAACTGTGCCTGAGGCACCATTTTAGTTTCAGCAGAGATTGGTATAGTGGGCTGAAGGATCGGTAAGGAGAACCCCCATGAGTGGAACAACCTATTACAAGCATATTCTGGCCGCGATCGACCTCTCTGAGGATAACCGCAAGGTGATCGACAAGGCGGTGGACAGAGCCCGCTCCAACGGCGCCAAGCTGTCGGTTATCCATGTCGATGTGGACCTCAAGGATCTCTACACCGAGATGATCGATATCGATATCGACAACGTGCAGGATCAGGTGATCGCCGAAGCGAAAGAGAAGCTGGAGGCCTTCCTCGCTTCGGTGGACTACCCCATCGAGAAGAAGCTGGTGATCTGCGGCGATCTGAGCGAGCGGGTCAATCAGGCGGTCAAGGAGTACGAGATCGACCTGCTGGTGTGCGGCCATCGCCAGAGTTTCTGGAGTCTGCTCACCTCCAGCGCCCGTCAGCTGATGAATACAGTGCCCTGCGATCTGCTGGTCGTCCCCTTGCAGAAGTAATGAAACCGGCGTAGTTTGATTTGCTATGAACATGACCGCATTCAATCACAACTACTGGTGGTGCTGCTCCTAAACAGGCGGCACCGCGTTTCTATTGTAAATTTCCCAAAGAAAACACCGTGACCGCCGAGAGGCGGTCAACTGTTTTTATCCCTTTGTCGCCTCCCGGCTCACCCAACTGGAGAGAGTGACATGCACAACCCCGTAATCCTGACTGGCGATCGTCCCACCGGCAAACTGCACATCGGCCACTATGTCGGCTCCCTGCGCCAGCGCGTCGAAGCTCAGCACCACTACCGCCAATTCGTGATGATCGCCGATCTGCAGGCGCTGACCGACAACGGCCACAATCCGGCCAAGGTGACCAACAACGTGCTGGAAGTGATGGCCGACTATCTGGCGGTCGGCCTCGACCCGGCCAAGACCACCTTCTGCCTGCAGAGCGCCCTGCCCGCCCTCGCCGAACTCACCTGTTACTACCTCAATCTGGTCAGCGTCGCCCGGCTGGAGCGCAACCCCACCGTCAAGGCGGAGATCCAGCAGAAAGGGTTCGAGCGCACGCTGCCGGCCGGTTTTCTGGTCTATCCGGTGAGTCAGGCCGCCGACATCACCGCCTTTCGCGCCAGCCATGTGCCGGTCGGGGAAGATCAGCTGCCGATGCTGGAGCAGACCAACGAGATCGTCCGCCGCTTCAACTCTCTGGTAGGCAAAGAGGTGCTGACCGAATGCCAACCGATCCTGAGTGACACCGGCCGCCTGCCCGGCATCGACGGCAAGGCCAAGATGTCCAAGTCTCTCGGCAACACCATCGAGCTCGGCATGTCGGCGGAAGAGGTCAAACAGGCGGTGTTCGCCATGTATACCGACCCCAACCACCTCAAGGTGAGCGATCCCGGTCAGGTGGAGGGAAATACGGTGTTCGCCTATCTCGATGCCTTCCACCCCGACAAGGCGCTGGTCGCCGAGATGAAGGCCCACTACCGGCGCGGCGGGCTGGGGGACATGCGCTGCAAACAGGTGCTGAATGACTGCCTGCAAACCCTGCTCGCCCCGATGCGAGAGCGCCGGGCCGCGGCCATTGCCGACAAGAAGATGCTGCTGGAGCTGCTCTATCAAGGCACCGAGCAGGCTCGCATCATCACCGATGAGGTATTGGCGGAGGTGAAAAGTGCCATGGGGCTCGACTACTTCGCCAACATCCGCTGAGCGGGAGTCCCGAGTGCATCGTCGCCGTAGAGGTCGAACACCAACTGGTGCAACAGGCTCTTGAACCAGCCGATCGCCTCGTCATGGGCGGTCAGCGGGTGCCCCGCCATCAGGTAGACGATAGGGATGGCGGGGTCGAGCTGGTGCATCCGCAGCGGGTAGTAGCGGCAGAAGTGGCGCCCGATCATCTCGGGCACCACCACCAGATAGCGGCCGGTCGCCATCAGCGGCGGCACCGCCATAAAGCTCGGCAACCGTACGCCCAACTCCCGCTCCACCCCGAAGCGGGCCAGCCAGAGCTCCACCATCGCCTGACTGTGACCCCAGCTGGAGGTGTGGATGTGGGGACGGCTCACCAGCTCGACCGGAGTCAGCACATCGGGCAATTCGCTGCCAAGGGGCGACAGGCAGACCAGCGGGTTGTTGAACCACTCCTCCCGCCACAAGCGCGGTGAGAGGTGATTCGCACCGGCGAAACCGATCACCAGATCCAGCTCCCCCTTCTCCAGCTCCCGCTCGTAGTTGCTGTCGGCAAGCTCGCACACCTCAAGCCGACAGTGAGGGGCCTGCCGATGGAGCCGCTCCACCAGCACCGGCACCAGCCCGTGCTCTACCGAGCCCGGGGTGGCGATACGGAAAATCCGCCGCGCAGTGGCGGGATCAAACCCTTTGGCCTGCCGCAATCCCTGCTCCAGCATCGCCAGCGCCTGGCGCACCGGCCCTGCCAGCGCCTTGGCCCGCTCGGTCGGCATCATCTCGCGCCGACTCATCACGAACAGCGGGTCATCCAGCGCCACCCGCAGCCGCCCCAAGGCGTGACTGACAGTGGATTGGGAGAGATGCAGCCGTTCGGCGGCACGGGTGACATTGCGCTCCTGCATCAGCATGTCGAATACGGCGAGCAGGTTGAGGTCGAGACGGGCGAGCGAGCTATCCATCGATATTAGCCATAGTTAAATGCCAACAATTCATTTTTACCATAGTAACAGATTGCCTAGAATGCGCTGGCTTAATACATCGGAGATTCAAATGCGTAGCTATCTGTTATTGCTGGCCATTGGCCTGCTGTGGGGTTCCCAATTCATTTTCATGCACCAGGCCGTTGCCGAGTTGCCCCCCATTCTGGTGGCTGCCGGTCGTGCCCTGTGCGGCAGCCTGACCCTGGGTCTGCTCTGCCTGTTCATGCGGCTCAAGAGTGAGCACACCCCGTGGCGCACCTATATGCTGATCGCCCTGCTGGATGCCACCATCCCCTTCATCATGGTCGCCTGGGGCCAACAGTATGTGGATAGCGCCATCGCCGCCGTGGTCATGGGTTGTATCCCGTTTGTGACCATTCTGGCTGCACCGCTGTTTATTTCTGGTGAAAGAATCACCAAAACCGGTCTGCTTTCCGTGATCATCGGCTTTGCCGGTGTGCTCACCCTGTTCTGGCCGAAACTCTCCCAGGGCATGAACGCCGGTCTGCTCGGTGCCATGGCCATCCTGCTGGGTGCCAGCTGCTTCGCCATCGGCCTGCTGATGATCAAGCGCTTCGCCAAGGACCATCCGGTCGTGGTCGCCCGCAATATCCTGATCTCCTCGGCAATCCAGTTGCTGCTGGTCGCCCCCTTCATGGTTGACCTCAGCAGCCTGACCCTGCCGAGCACCCAGGCCCTGAGCGCGATTACCGTGCTGGGTACCCTCTGTACCGGTCTGGTCTACTTCCTCTACATGGCGCTGATCCAGAAGGCCGGCCCGACGTTCGCCTCCTTCAGCAACTATCTGGTGCCGCTGTTCGGCGTGATGCTGGGTGCCCTGTTCCTCGGCGAGCAGATCCACCCCACCACAGGTGTTGCTCTGGCCCTGATCCTCGGCTCGGTCGCCATGAACCAGTGGGCGCAGCAGCGTCGCATGCAGCGCGAGGTCTCCCTATGTCAGGCATCCTGACCACACTGTGCGGTGGTCTGGTACTGATTGCCGGCTGGCAGTATCGCCAGCGGCTGGCCGGGATCTTGGGCCTGCTGATGGTACTGCTGCCCTGGTTCTTCGATAGCAAGCTGCAAGCCATGCTGAGCTATGCCCTGAATGCCTGAAGTCCATCTCTGAATGTGTGACGAGAGTCTATCTCTCCTGTTTTTGGGACTGTTTTAAAAAACCTCCGATTTGTCCCCCGCTACCGGCGCTCTGCGCCGGTTTTTTTTATGCCTGCCAGCCGGCGTCAGATCAGATAGCGATAGCTGAGTCGCTCGTTCTTGCGCGGCCCGGTGATCTGCCAGCTCAGCAAGAAACCGCCGTCGATCTCGGTCAACTCGGCGCTGTAGTGATCCGCCCCGCACAGATGGGGTTCGGCGGTCAGCCAGCGGCCATCCCCCTGCGGCAACAGCTCGAACAGTTCGACCGGCGCCTCATAACGCAAATGGGAGAGACGGATCCCCCGCTCGCAACGCTGCCACCAGAAGCGGTTGTGCATGGCGAGTTCCCTGCCATGAGGCGTGGTGTAGCGACCCTGCTCGT
Source organism: Aeromonas sp. R10-2 (assembly GCF_040908445.1). Classification (NCBI taxonomy): domain Bacteria; kingdom Pseudomonadati; phylum Pseudomonadota; class Gammaproteobacteria; order Aeromonadales; family Aeromonadaceae; genus Aeromonas; species Aeromonas sp. R10-2. The sequence continues at coordinate 19,719 of NZ_JBFODS010000065.1, forward strand.
TAAACAGCCAGCCCCCCTGATGATCGGTCACCTGCACACGCCCCTCGCCCCGACCATTCCAGTCGGTCGCCGACCCCTCGCCATTGCTGGCGGTAAAGGAAAATGCTCCGACCTGTGGCAATCGCGCCCATAAACGCTGGATTGCCGCTTCCATCTCGGCCATCATAGCCCCCTTAAAATTGACAACTGACGATAAATCAAACACATGAACTACTTGATAGGGGTCACCCTGCTCTGGTCATTCTCCTTCAGCCTGATCGGGGTCTACCTCGCCGGTCAGGTGGATGCCTACTTCTCGGTGCTGACCCGCATCGCCCTCGCCAGTCTGGTGTTTCTCCCCTTCCTGCGCCGCCGCTGGCTGCGCCCCGCTCTGGCGGCCAAGCTGATGGCGCTGGGCGCCATCCAGCTCGGCATCATGTATCTCTTCTACTACCACTCCTTCCTGCTGCTGACGGTGCCGGAAGTGCTGGTCTTTACCATCTTCACCCCCATCTACGTCACCCTGCTCCACGATCTGCTGGAAGGGCGCTTCAAGCCCACCTATCTGTGGGGCGCCCTGCTGGCGGTGCTCGGGGCTGCCGTCATCCGCTTCGACGGCCTGACCGAAAGCTATGTGCTGGGATTTCTGGTGGTGCAGGGGGCCAACCTCTGTTTCGCGCTCGGTCAGGTGGGCTACAAGGTACTGCTGGCACGGGAGGCGGAGCAACCGCCGCAACTGGCGGTGTTCGGCTGCTTCTATCTGGGAGCGCTGGTGATCGCATTGCCCGCCTGGTGGCTGCTGGGCAAGCCGCAATATCCGACGTCAGGGTTGCAGTGGGGCATTCTGCTCTGGCTGGGGGTGGGTGCCTCCGGCCTAGGCTACTTCCTCTGGAACAAGGGGGCGACGCTGGTCACCAGCGGAGTGCTGGCCATCATGAACAATGCGCTCATTCCGGCCGGCTTGCTGGTCAATCTGCTGCTCTGGGGCAAGGATACCGACCTGACCAGACTGACCATCGGCGGCCTGCTGATGCTGGCCTCGCTCTGGATCTGCCAGCGTGACAAGCGCAACCAACCCTGACCACACTCAGCCGATGACGGTGTTGTGCTCCCGTCTGGCCTGACTGTGACAACTGGCCAGCCGGGCCAGCAGATGATCGAGCTGCTCGCCAGCCTGACTCTGCACCAGCCCGATGCTGACGGTGACCGGCCGCTGTGACAGCAGGCTGGCATCGGCAATCTCGAGGCGCAGCCGCTCGGCGATCTCCAGCGCACTCATCCGCTCGGTCTGGGAGAGCATCAGGATAAAACCGTCCTCATCCCAGCGGGCGAAGGGATCTTCCCGCCGCAGCTCGTGGCGCACGATACGCGCCAGCTTGGCCAGCATGGCGTCGCAAGCCGCTTCGCCAAACAATTGCTGGATTTTGGCCATGTGATCGACCGAAAACTGCAGCAGACTGAAAGTGCCACTCTCGGTCGCCAGCCGCTCCTCCAGCAGTTGCTCGAAACGGCCACGGCTCTCCAGACCGGTCAGCGGATCGGTGCCATGTCGCTCCTCCACCAGCACGGCAGCGGGATCGAGGTGACGGACAACCCCCAGCAGATAACCCCGCTCATCGCGACGCATCCGCTCTTCCAGCCGGATGTAGTGACCGTGATGATGCAGAATGCGGTATTCGAGGCGCAGACCGCTGCTGCGGCCGCTCTGGCAGGCGAGCAGGGCATCTTCCAGCCGGGCAACATCGTCGGGATGCACCCGATCCAGCCAGCCGAGATCATCCGGCCAGCACTCTCCCAATCCCAACAGGCGCAGGCAGGAGGGATCACGCTGCAGTCCATGTTGGGCTGACCAGCTCCAGATCCCCGCCTCCAGCAGCGCCATGGCATCAGACAGCAGACCCGGATCAAGCCGGGCAGTCACATCGACCAAAGGTGTCTTGAGCATTTCCATGGGGCGCCTCGAAACAGGATCTGAATACCTGCTCAATAAGTAACATTGGCGTTCACGCCGAGCAACAGGGTCAGAGCGCTTTTCCCTGATACCCGTTCATCAAGGTCTGCCAGTTCTCCGGTACGAAGTGGAAACTGGTATGCAGTTGAGACTCTTTATTGAATGAACGGAGCAAGCGTTCCAGATTGGCCTTCTGCCATTCGCCGTGGGAGCGGATCGCACCCTTGTCAAAATCGATCACCCACACCTTGCCCTCTTTATCGAGCAGCAGGTTGTGGCTATTGAGATCGGCGTGATAGACCCCGGCATCGTGCAGCTGGCGCACCGTCTGGCCTATCTTGTGCCATACCTCGGTCGCCACCGGCCCCTGCTTGAGCAGCGCCACCATATCCTTGGCACCGCGAATTCGCTCGATCAGGATATCGGCACGATAGAATGGGCCCTGTTTGACCATGCGGGCACCAAACGGACGCGGCACCGGCAGCCCCTGCTCGCACAGCTTGGCCAGCAGGGTGTATTCGGCCATGGCACGGCTCGACTCGACCCCTTCGAACCAGAAGCGATCCCGCACCACCTTGCCCACCATGCCGCCACGATAGTAGTGGCGCAGCACCAGATGGCGGGACTCATCCTTGACGAACCAGGTCACTCCCCGTCCGATGGAGGTTCCCACCACCTGACGGTTGTTCTGCCACCAGGCAGGATCGAATAACTGGGGAGAAGGGTCGCGAAAGGCCCCTTCGGCATACCAGCAGATCTGGTTGTGTTCGGTCTGTACTCGCATCGTGGAGATCCCGCTCGGTGGGTCATGGATCGCAATTTTTCAATTGGCGATGAGGCTGCCGCTCTGGCATGCCCGCAATAGTGGCCTTTAATCAACGACGTGCAGAGACAGGTCATGGCGCTGGGCCCGGCCTATCCCGGCTGACGATTGTGCGCAATTTTACAATCCAGAGGGGAGTTTGCATAATGCCATCCACCCTTTTTGCCAGCCGTGCGCCACAACATGCCGCTATTTCAAACGCCCCCCTCCTCCATCTGCATCCTGCGGCTCTCCGCCATCGGGGATTGCTGCCACGCACTGGCGCTGGTGCGCGTCATCCAGCGGGAGTGGCCACAGACCCGTATCACCTGGATCACCGGCAGAATCGAGGCAACCCTGTTTGCCGATCTGCCCGGCGTCGAGGTGATCCCCTTCGACAAGAGCAAGGGGTGGCGCGGCTATCGCGATCTCTGGCAGACCCTCAAGGGGCGCAAATTCGATGCCCTGCTCCACCTGCAGGCAGCGATGCGGGCCAGCATCGCCACCCTCGGCATCAGCGCCAAGGTCAAACTAGGGTTTGATCGGGAACGGGCCAACGACGGCCAGTGGCTGTTCACCAACCACAAGGTGCCTTCGCCTGCCTCTCCCCATGTGCTGGACGGTTTCCTCGCTTTCGCCAAAGAGCTCGGCATCCAGGATCTGACCCCGGACTGGCAACTGCCCATCAGCGCCGATCATCAGGCGTGGGCAAGGGAGAAGATTGGCGGCAAACCGACTCTGCTTATCTGCGCAGCCGCCAGCAAGGCCTTCAAGAACTGGACTGCCGCAGGCTATGCCGCGCTGGCGGATCACGCCACCAACAAGGGCTTTCAGGTTTATCTCTGTGGCGGGCCGGCCAAGCTGGAGCGGGATCTGGCCGCCGAGATCCGGCAACTCAGCCAGAGCAAGCCGGTCGATCTGGTGGGGCAGACCAACCTCAAGCAGCTGCTGGCGCTGATTGGCGAGGCGAGTCTGGTACTGGCCCCCGATACCGGCCCCACCCATATGGCCACCATAGTAGGCACGCCGGTGATCGGCCTCTATGCCCACCACAATCCGGCACGCACCGGCCCATATCTGTGCCGCGACTACGTGGTCAGCGTCTATCAGGAGCTGGTCGAGCAGGAGACCGGCAAGCCGCTGGCCGAGTTGAGCTGGCGCACCCGTCTCAAAGACACGGAGGCCATGCGAAAAATCACCAGCGAGCAGGTGACCGCCGCGTTCGATCGGCTCTGCGCCGATCGTCAACTGCCGTAGTGACAGGGCACTTCGGGAATTCCGAGCCATCAGGCAGGGATAACCTGATAGCCTCTGCCCTCAGCCAAAGGCACAATGCAGGCTGATGTGGGTTACGCTCCCGCAGCAAGCTACGAATACTTTGATCGGCTGGAATATGATTCCGGCCGTTTTTTTATTCGCCGCATTCTGGTAAAATTCGCCGCCTTTACATCCTCCTGACTCAAGAATTTTCCGCGTTTTGCGTTTGGCTGTCTCCCTTTCGGGCACAAGACGGCGGTCTCTGCTACAACCAAAACAGCGGTTTCGATTAAAGGTAATAATATGGCGCAACAAGGCACTCTCTATATCATCTCTTCTCCGAGCGGCGCGGGTAAATCCAGTCTGCTCAATGCCTTGCTGACCCAACATAACGCTGCGGGCAAGATGCAGCTGTCGGTTTCCCACACCACTCGCGCCACCCGTCCTGGCGAAGAGCACGGCGTACACTACCACTTCGTTCAGGTGGAAGAGTTCAAGGCACTGATCGAACGCGGTGATTTTCTGGAGTGGGCCGAAGTATTCGGCAACTACTACGGCACCTCCCGCGCCGCCATCGAAGCCTGCCTGGCCAAGGGGATCGACGTATTCCTCGACATCGACTGGCAAGGTGCCCGCCAGATCCGCGAGCAGATGCCGACCAAATCCATTTTCATCCTGCCCCCCAGCCGCGAAGAGCTGGAGCGCCGCCTGATTGGGCGCGGTCAGGACAGCGCCGAAGTGATTGCCGGCCGGATGGCGAAAGCCATTGCCGAAATGGTGCACTACGACGAGTATGACTATGTCATTATCAACGAAGACTTCGAGCAGGCGCTGTTCCAGCTCAGGTCCATTATTGAGTGCCAACGGCTGGAGATGCGTCACCAGCAACAGGCTCAAAAAAACTTGCTGCAACAGCTACTGGCAGAGTAAGCCAAAAACAAGTAAACTTTTGCGTCATTTTTAAACACTGCTTTTCTAAATACAGAAAGCCCAAACACTGGAGTCCTGCATGGCACGCGTTACTGTAGAAGATGCTGTAAAACAGGTAGGTAACCGTTTTGACCTGGTGCTGGTCGCCGCGCGCCGCGCTCGTCAAATCGCGGTACAAGGCAAAGATCCCCTGGTCGACGAAGAGAACGACAAGCCGACTGTGATCGCCCTGCGTGAGATCGAGCTGGGTCTGGTGAACAATCAAGTGATGGACACCCAGGACCGCTACGAACAGCAAGAGCAGGAAGCCGCCGAGCTGGCTGCCGTTGCTGCCATCGCCGAAGGCCGCGGTTAAGTTATTCCTCCGGTTGGCACCCGCCCGGGTGCCGACTGTTCATCCCCATTTACAACCGCTCGAAAACCTCGCAAACTCAGGGCTATACCCTCAATTCCACGAATTGCCGTTTCACCGCTGCGGGGACTGTCTTGTATTTATTTGAAAACCTTAAAGAAATAGCCAGTTCCTACCTGCCGCCAGAGCAGGTTGAGAAGCTCAAGCAAGCCTATGTGGTGGCCCGTGATGCCCACCAGGGTCAGATGCGTTCCAGTGGCGAACCCTACATCACCCACCCTGTTGCCGTTGCCCGGATCCTGGGTGACATGCGCCTCGATCATGAAACCCTGATGGCCGCCGTGCTGCACGACGTCATCGAAGACACCTCTGTCACCAAAGCCGATCTGGCCGAACAATTCGGCAATGCGGTTGCAGAACTGGTGGCCGGGGTCTCCAAGCTCGACAAGCTGAAATTTCGCGATCGCAAAGAGGCGCAGGCCGAGAACTTCCGCAAGATGGTGATGGCGATGACCCAGGATATCCGGGTCATCCTGATCAAGCTGGCCGACCGCACCCACAATATGCGCACCCTGGGCTCCCTGCGACCGGACAAACGCCGCCGCATAGCCCGGGAAACCCTCGAAATCTTCGCCCCCATCGCCAACCGCCTCGGTATTCACACCATGAAGAACGAGCTGGAAGAGCTGGGCTTCGAGGCGCTCTATCCAATGCGATCCCGCGTGCTGCGCGAATCGGTGCGCCGCGCCCGTGGCAATCGCCGCGAGATCATCGACTCCATCCAGAGTGAAATCAGCGGTCGCTTGAAAGAGGCGGGGATCGAGCATCAGGTCAGTGGTCGCGAGAAAAACCTCTTCTCCATCTACAACAAGATGGAGAAAAAAGAGCTGCAATTTCATGAGGTAATGGATATCTACGCCTTTCGTGTCAAGGTGAAGGACATAGATACCTGTTACCGGGTGCTGGGGCAGATGCACAGCCTCTACAAGCCGCGCCCCGGCCGCTTCAAGGATTACATCGCCATCCCCAAGACCAACGGCTACCAGTCGCTGCATACCTCGCTGGTGGGGCCGCACGGGGTGCCGGTGGAGGTGCAGATCCGCACCGAGTTCATGGATCAGATGGCCGACAAAGGGGTTGCCGCCCACTGGGCCTACAAGCAGGATGGCGACAGCTCGGGCACTACAGCCCAGATCCGCGCCCAGCGCTGGATGCAGAGCCTGCTGGAATTGCAACAGAGCGCTGGCAGCTCCTTTGAATTTATCGAAGGGGTCAAAACCGACCTCTTCCCCGACGAGATCTACGTGTTCACGCCGGAAGGACGCATCATGGAGCTGCCCGCTGGCGCCACGCCGGTGGATTTCGCCTACACGGTGCACACCGACATCGGCCACGCCTGCGTTGGTTCACGGGTCGACCGCCACCCCTACCCGCTCAGCAGCCCGCTGCACTCGGGTCAGACGGTGGAGATCATCACGGCGCCGGGCGCTCGCCCCAACGCGGCCTGGCTCAACTTCGTGGTGACCACCAAGGCACGATCCAAGATCCGCCAGTTCCTCAAGAACCTGCGCACCGAAGAGTCGGTGGTGCTGGGTCGCCGCCTGCTCAACCATGCGCTGGGCGCCAAGAATATCGAAGACATCCCCGAGCCACGCATCAAGCAGGTGCTGGCCGATACCAAGCACGAAAATCTGCAGGGGCTGCTGGCCGATGTGGGCCTCGGCAACGCCATGAGCGTCATGGTGGCGCGCCGCATGCTGGGGGATGAACTACCGCCGGAAGAGCAGCCCAAAACCAGCAGCAAGAAGATGCCGATCAAGGGTGCCGACGGCATGCTGGTCACCTTCGCCAACTGCTGCCGTCCGATCCCGGGGGATGCCATCATCGCCCATATCAGTCCGGGCAAGGGTCTGGTGATCCACCAGGAAGCCTGCCGCAACATCAAGGGCTACAGCAAGGAGCCGGACAAATACCTGCCGGTGCAGTGGGAAGTGGACAAGGAGCAGGAACAGGAGTTCCGCACCGGCATCAGCATTGAAATCGTCAACCATCAGGGTGCGCTGGCCGAGCTGGCCAACGTGATTGCCGCCACCGGCGCCAACATTCACGCCATCAGCACCGAAGAGAAGGATGGCCGGGTCTATCAGGTCAGCCTGCTCATCACCACCAAGAGCCGCATCCACCTGGCCAACATCATGCGCAAGATCCGCGTCATGCCCAACGTGCTCAAGGTGAGCCGACAGAAGAACTGAACACAGGCGGCGCAAGCCGCCTGCTGCGTTTATAGAGACAAGCCATGACCCCCGAACGCTTCAAGCGCATCACCGACATGCTGGCCCAGCGTCAGCTCGATTTGACCGTCTGTATGGAAGAGGTACACAAACCTCACAATCTGGCCGCCATCGTGCGTACCGCCGATGCCATCGGCATCCACCGGGTACACGCGGTCTGGCCCAAAACCTGGATCCACAAGCGCAAGGGCACCGCCCGCGGCAGCCAGAACTGGGTGGATGTAAAACTTCACCCGGATATCGGCACAGCCGTTGCCGAGCTGAAAGCCTCCGGCATGCAGATCCTGGCGACTCACCTCTCCGACAGCTCGGTCGATTTTCGCGCCATTGACTACACCAAACCGACCGCCATTCTGGTGGGTCAGGAGAAGCACGGCATCGGTGAAGAGGCGCTGGCGCTGGCCGACCACCATATCGTCATCCCCATGGTGGGCATGGTGCAGTCCCTCAACGTCTCGGTGGCTGCTGCCGCCATCCTCTACGAAGCCCAGCGCCAGCGCGAGCTGGCAGGCTGCTATCAACGCGGCTGCCCGCTCACGCTGGAGGAGCAGAACAGCATCCTGTTCGAGGGGGGTTATCCTATCTATGCCCAGCTCTGCAAAGAGAAAGAGATGCCCTACCCCCAGCTCGGCCCGGCCGGTGAAATTCTGGCGGACGAAGAGTGGTGGCAACGGATGCAGCTGACCCGCAAAGGGTGGGCGCAGCAGAGCGAGCAGGACGATCCGCAGGAGGAGTGATGGAGAACCCTTTTGGCAGCTGGCTGGAATCGCAAATCATTCGGGATCACCTGACCAACCCGAACATAGAGGCCGGCGACTACAGCTACTACTCCGGCTACTACCACGGCAAGCCATTCGAGGATCACTGCGTCCGTTACCTGCTCGGCGATGGCTCGACCCACGACACGTGGGAGAGCGGCCTCTGGGGCGAGGTGGACCGGCTGATCATCGGCAAGTTCTGCTCCATCGGCTCGGGCGCCACCTTCATGCTGGCGGGCAATCAGGGCCACCGGCTGGATTGGGTCTCCACCTTCCCGTTCAATCCCGACACCTTTGGCGAAGGGGCCCGCAGCGGCTTTCAGCGCAAGGGGGACACCCGGGTTGGCAACGATGTCTGGATCGGCTCGGAAGCGATGATCATGCCCGGCATCACCATAGGTGACGGCGCCGTCATCGCCACCCGCGCCGTGGTGACCAAGGATGTGGCCCCTTACACCATAGTCGGCGGCAACCCGGCCCAGTCGATCCGCCGCCGTTTCAGCGATGAGCAGATCCTCATGCTGCAAGAGATGCAGTGGTGGGGCTGGCCCTTGCCCCGCTTGCAAGCCAGCATGGCGCTACTCTGCTCGGGGGATATCGCCACCCTTTATCACCATTGGCAACAGGAGTGTGCCTGATGAAACCCCTCTCTCTTTCCCTGTTGGCCCTGACCCTGTTTTCTGCCGGAGCCCTTGCCGTGACCAATACCTATCAGCTCACCAGCGAAGCCGATGTACCCAGCCTCTACCAGCAAACCCTGCCCGACTTCTGGCGCCAGCATGCGGTGGAAGGAGAGTTCAAGGGCAAGGATGGGGTGACCATCCGCTATGCTGCGCTGCGGCAAGCCAAGGTCGATCGCGCCATCCTGATCGTCAATGGCCGGGTCGAGAGCTACCTCAAGTATCAGGAGCTGGCGTGGGATCTCTGGCGTCAGGGCTACAGCCTCTACCTTATCGACCATCGCGGTCAGGGGATGTCTGGCCGGATGCTAAATGACCCGCAGAAGGGATATGTCGACCAGTTCGACGATTATGTGGTCGATCTCAAGCAATTTCACGACCATATCATCATGGCGGACCAACCTGCCAAGCTGTTCCTGCTGGCCCACTCCATGGGCGGCGCCATCTCGGCCCGCTATCTGGAGCGCTGGCCCGATGATATCAAGGCGGCCGTGCTCTCCTCCCCCATGCTGGGCATCAATCTCGGCGGTCTGCCCAAGTGGCTGGCCAAGGGATTGGCGAGCACCATAGGCACGGTCGGCGGCTGGCTTGGCGAGCCTCCCTACGGCCCCGGTCAGGGCGCCTATCAGGATCACGGCTTTGCCGATAACGAGCTGACTCACAGCCAGTCCCGCTATCAGGCGTTCCGCCAAATCTACGAACAGCACCCGCAGATCAAGCTGGGTGGCGCGACCGCGCACTGGATTTATCAGGGGATCACTGGTGCCGATGCCGCCATCGCCGATGCGGGCGCCATCAAAACCCCGCTGCTGGTGCTGCAAGCTGGCAGCGACAGCGTGGTGGACAATGCCGCACAGGATCGCTTCTGCACCATTGCCAAGTGCGAAGGGGGCAAACCACTGCGCATCGAGGGTGCCTGGCACGAGCTGTTTATCGAATCCGATGACAAGCGCCAGCCCGCCCTGACCGCGATGGTCGACTTTTTCGCCCGCTTCTGAGCTGGCTATTTTTTGTAACCCTAAATAAATGGGGTGACAGTGTGGGCTAAGGTAAACTGCCCCTGTTTTCAATCGATGCCGAGGTAATGATGTTCAAGGTAGTTGTATCCGATCTCGATGGCACTCTGCTCAACAAGCAGCACCAGATCTCTCCCCGTACCCGGGATACCCTGCACCGCTTGGTAGAACAAGGTGTGAAATTCGTGGTCGCCACCGGCCGTCATCATGTTGACGTTCGCAGCTTCCGCGATGCGCTGGGGATGGACATCTACCTCATTACCTCCAATGGCGCCGTGGTCCATGACAAACAGGATCAGCTGATTTTCAACCAGCCGCTGCCGACCGAGATCGCCGCCGAACTGATTGCGCTGGAGCGCGACCCCTCTATCCACCTCAATGTCTATCAGGGGGATGATTGGGTGGTGGAAGAGGAGCTGCCCTGGCTGCTGCAGTTCCACGACGAGTCAGGGTTTACCTACCGCCTCGTCGATGACCTGAAACAGGAACCGAAAGAGCAGATCAACAAGGTGTTCTACATCGGTGACCACGAGAAGCTGCTGAAGATTGAGGCGCACCTCAACCAACGCTACGGCGATCAGCTCAATGTCACCTTCTCCCTGCCGGACTGTCTCGAAGTGATGCACGCCGGGGTGCATAAGGGCAATGCGGTGCGTGCCGTGCTGGAGCAGAACGGGTTCGATATGTCCGAGGCGATCGCCTTCGGCGATGGCATGAACGACTTCGAGATGTTGACCATGGTGGGACGCGGCATCGTCATGGGCAACGCCCATGACCGCCTGAAAATGGCGCTGCCGGAGTATGAGCAGACCCTCACCTCCGATGAAGATGGCGTCGCCGTCTATCTGGAGAAGCTGTTCGAGCTGGAGAGCGTCAGCGCAGCCTGATCCTCTTCAGCCCGCCATCCGATTCAGCAAAGCCTCACCATGTGAGGCTTTGTTTTTTCAGAGTCTCCAGCCAGGGATTGGGCCGCTGCCAGCTGAAGCTCTGGTTCGCTCCGCCGTAGCATTCAGCCAGCCGCAGCGGCGTGCCGGGGGTATGGCGTCTCCCAGCCACATCGAGGCAGCGGGAGACCTTGCTGTTGAACAGCCTGTCTTTCTGCCACTCCCACTGCGCCTGACCGTCACAGGGTGCCAGCATCAACTCGCTGTCGTTTTTGGCTTGCAAACAGAGATCCTGCAGGCGCAACTCACCCAGATCCCACTCGAACAGTTGATCGTCTTTTCCGCTGCAAGGTTGTGCCAACACCTTCTGTTGGGACACCGCAACGCAAAAATCACCGCTGGTCAGCAAGGGGGAGAGAGAACGCTCCTCCTGCGGTTGTGATGCAATGGAGCCCATCATCACATCGGTGGATGGCGGCTTGATGGTACAGCCACCCAGCAGCAAGGCAGCCAGCAGGGTGGGAGAGCAAGCAAAGGAAATTTTGTTATTCATGGAAAAATGCCTGAAATGGGCCGATGACATCCGGTTGTCAGTGACTCGAGGCTGAAGCATAACCGAAAGGCGGGGCGCGCTGCCCAAATAGAGTGTAAACAGACGTAACAGGGAGAGAGTACTGGCACGGCGGAGGCCGGAAAGCAAAAAACCCCGCCGAAGCGAGGTTTTTCTAAATGTGGTCGGTGATAAAGGATTCGAACCTTTGACCCTCTGGTCCCAAACCAGATGCGCTACCGGACTGCGCTAATCACCGAGGCTATTTCTTTCAAAATAGTTTACTTCAAAAAAACAAATACGACCTGATGGTCATCCTCGTCATACAGCAAGTATGGTGCGAAGAGAGGGACTCGAACCCTCACACCCGGGGGGCACTAACACCTGAAGCTAGCGCGTCTACCAATTCCGCCACCTTCGCGTACCTGACAAGCTGTAAAATGGGGTGGCTGATGGGGCTCGAACCCACGACAACCGGAATCACAATCCGGGACTCTACCAACTGAGCTACAGCCACCACAGCTGTTTTCGTTCCACAACAACGCCCGTTTAACCGACGCACTTTTGATGGTGCGCCCGACAGGATTCGAACCTGTGACCTCTGCCTCCGGAGGGCAGCGCTCTATCCAGCTGAGCTACGGGCGCTACGCTGTCGAACGGGGCGCATTATTAATGATGGTTGCTGGTTTGTCTACACTTTTCTGTCACCGAAACACTGTTCGTTGTTTTTTCAAGCACATTGCGCACTTTTCTTCCACTATTCCCCTGCTGACAACCGAAAAGGGGCAGATTGCAGTCGCAAATCGCCTTGCTGCCTTGACTTGATTTGATGCCCATCTAGAATGAATGAACGTTCATTCAATCGAAAGTCACACTGATGATTCTGGATAAAAAAGAGAGCATCTTCAACGCGGCCCATGAGGTGCTGGGTGAACGGGGTTTTCATGGTCTGTCGATTGCGGAAGTCGCCAAGAAGGCCAATGTTGCCACCGGCACCATCTATCGCTACTTCGGCGACAAGGATGATCTGATCCGGCAACTGCACCAGCACACTATCTTGCAGTGTGTGCCCATGGTCATGGCCGATGTAGCAATCGATAAAGTTTCATTTCAACAATTTCGCCAATTATGGCTCAATATTCATGCCATTTTTGTTAACGAACCCAACGCTATCCGGTGCAAATTGCAGTACGAGAGCTCTCCGCTAGGGGCAGAATTGGAGACCAATCCTGTCATTCTGGCTGCCTGGGAGCCTCTGGACCGATTTTTTGAACAGGGCGTTGAACAAGGATTGTTTATTGATTTACCGATACGGGCACTCCAGGTGTTGAGTCTGGACAGTGTCATGCATCTGGCCCTGCAGTGCAGGGTGCACAACATCACGCTGACCGAATCGCAGTTGGAAACCGCGATCCGGGCCAGCTGGAATGCCATTTTATCCCCCAATCTTTCCACCTCAGGAGCCTGTTCATGAAAAAGTGGATGGCCATTATGTTGCTGATAGCGATCGCCTTGTTTGGCAGCGTCATCGGCTTCAATTTGTTCAAACAGAAGATGATTGCCCAATACATGGCCAACCGGCCGGAACCCGAGTTCCCCGTCACCGCCATGGTGACCAAGGCACAGGATTGGGTACCGACCATCGAAGCGATCGGCTTCATCGAGCCGAATCAGGGGGTGACCCTCTCCACCGAACTGGCAGGTACCATTGACGCCATCACCTTCGAGTCGGGCAAACCGGTCAAGGCAGACCAGCTGCTGCTGAGCCTGGACTCCACCGTGGAACGGGCCAATCTGCGGGCCTCCCAGGCCAAGCTGCCGGCGGCAAAAGCCAAGTTCGATCGTTTCCAGAACCTCTACAAGACCAGCTCCATCTCCAAAGAGCAGCTGGATGAGGCGGAAGCGGCCTATCGCTCGCTGGAAGCGGATATCGAGAGTCTGAAGGCGACCATTGCCCGTCGTGAAGTGCGTGCGCCCTTTAGCGGCGTGGTCGGCCTGCGCAATGTGTTCCTCGGTCAGTATCTGCAGCCGGGCACAGATATCGTGCGCCTGGAGGATACCAGCGTGATGCGCCTGCGCTTCACCGTGCCCCAGACCGATATCTCCAAAATCAAGCTGGGCCAGACCATCAAGATCAATGTGGATGCCTATCCGCAAACCCAGTTTGACGGTCACATCACCGCCATCGAGCCTGCGGTCAACTTCCAAAGCGGCCTGATCCAGGTACAGGCAGACATTCCGAACAACGACGGCCAGCTCCGTTCCGGTATGTTCGCCCGCGCCAGCATCATTCTGCCGACGGTGAAAGATCAGATCGTGATCCCGCAGACCGCGATCTCCTTCACCCTTTACGGTCAGAACGTCTATGTGCTCAAAGAGGGCGAAGAGACCGACAAAGAGGGTAACAAGGTGAAAGTGCTGCGAGCCAAGCAGGTTGTGGTCAAGGCCGGTGAGCGCCGTGGCAACGATGTGCATGTGCTCTCCGGCATCCAGGCCGGTGACCAGATCGTACTGTCGGGTCAGGTTCGCCTGAGCAACGACACCAAGGTGCATGTGGTCGAGAACGATGCCCTGGCCGTTCCGGCACAAACCCCGATGCTGTAAGCGCGGAGATCTGCGATGCGATTTACTGACATATTTATAAAACGGCCTGTGCTGGCGATCTCGCTCAGCTTCCTGATCGCCTTGCTGGGCTTTCAGGCCATCTTCAAGATGCAGGTACGGGAATACCCCGAGGTGACCAACACGGTGATCACCGTCAGCACTGGCTACTATGGCGCCAGTTCTGATCTGATCCAGGGGTTCATCACCCAGCCGCTGGAACAGGCGGTCGCGCAAGCCGACAACATCGACTTCATGACCTCCTCCAGCCAGCTGGGCAGCTCCACCATCACTGCGTACATGAAGCTCAACACCGACCCCAACGCCGCGCTGTCCGACATCCTGGCGAAGGTGAACTCGGTGCGATCCCAGTTGCCGAAAGAGGCGGAAGACCCGTCGGTCACCTCCTCCACCGGTTCAACCACGGCGGTGCTCTACCTCGGCTTTACCAGCCCGGAGCTCAATTCCAGCCAGATCACCGACTATCTGGAGCGGGTTATCAAGCCGCAGCTCTTTACTGTCGGCGGGGTCTCCAAGGTTGACCTCTACGGCGGTGTCGAGTTTGCCCTGCGGGTATGGCTGGATCCGGCCAAGATGGCGGCCTTCAACCTGACTGCCAGTGACGTGATGACGGTGCTCAACAGCAACAACTATCAGTCCGCGACAGGTCAGGCGACCGGTTACTTCACCCTGTTCAACGGCAACGCCGAGACCCAGGTCAAGGATGTCGACGAGCTGAAGCGACTGGTGGTGGCTACCCGTGACGGCAAGGTGATCCGTCTTTCCGACATTGCCAAGGTGACCCTCGAGAAGAGCCACGACATCTATCGCGCCAGCGCCAATGGCCGCGAAGCAGTGGTCATGGCGGTCAACGCCGCGCCGACAGCCAACCCCATCAACATCGCTCACGATGTGCTGGCGTTGCTGCCGAGCCTTGAGCGCAATATGCCGAGCACCATGCGTCTCAACGTGATGTATGACTCCACCGTGGCGATCAACGAGTCCATCCACGAGGTTATCAAGACCATCCTGGAGGCAGCCGCCATCGTTCTGGTGGTCATCACCCTGTTCCTCGGTTCGTTCCGCGCGGTCATCATCCCGATCATCACCATTCCGCTCAGTCTTATCGGCGTGGTGATGATGATGGATATGTTCGGCTTCTCGATAAACCTGATGACTCTGCTGGCGATGGTGCTGGCGATCGGTCTGGTGGTGGATGACGCCATCGTGGTGCTGGAGAACGTCGACCGTCATATCAAGGAGGGGGAAGAACCCTTCCGGGCCGCCATTATCGGTACCCGTGAAATTGCGGTGCCGGTTATCGCCATGACGGTTACGCTGGCGGCGGTATACGCGCCTATTGCCCTGATGGGTGGTATCACCGGCTCCCTGTTCAAGGAGTTTGCCCTGACCCTGGCTGGCGCCGTGTTCGTCTCGGGCATCATCGCCCTGACTCTGTCACCGATGATGTGTTCCAAGATGCTCAAGGCCAACGAGCAGCCAGGCAAGTTCGAGAGCACAGTCCACCACCTGCTGGAGCGGATGACCGATCGCTACGACAGCATGCTGCACGCCGTGATGAAAAAGCGCCCCGTCATCGTGGTGTTCGCCGTCATCGTCTTCGCCAGCCTGCCGCTGCTGTTCAAGTTCATCCCGAGCGAACTGGCACCGTCAGAGGACAAGGGGGTAATGGCCGTGCTGGGTACCGCACCGTCCAACGCCAACCTGGACTACATCGAAAACACCATGGCGGATGTGAACAAGATCCTGGACGACCAGCCCGAGATCGCCTTCTCCCAGGTCTTCTCAGGGGTGTTCAACGCCAACCAGGCGTTCGGTATCGCCTCCATGGTGCCCTGGAGTCAGCGTGAAGCGAGCCAGAAAGAGGTGCTGGACCGGGTCGCCAATCTGGTGAAAGACATTCCGGGTATGGCCATCACCACCTTCCAGTTCCCGGAACTGCCTGGTGCATCGAGTGGTCTGCCGATCCAGTTCGTCATCACCACCCCCAACAGCTTCGAAAGCCTGTTCCTGGTGGCCGGGGAAATTCTGGCAGCGGCGCAGAGTAACGGTCAGTTCGTCTATTCGGATCTCGATCTGAACTACGACTCCGCCACCATGAAGATCCGCATCGACAAGGATAAGGCGGGTGCCTACGGCATCACCATGCAGGATATAGGTATCACCATGGGCACCATGATGGCGGACGGTTACGTCAACCGTATCGACCTGGATGGCCGCTCCTACGAGGTGATCCCGCAGGTCGAGCGCAAGTACCGTCTCAATCCGGAGTCCATCAAGGGCTATTACGTGCGGGCCGCAGACGGCAAGTCGATCCCGCTCGGCAGCCTGATCAGCATTGAAGTGGTTGGCGAGCCCCGCGCCCTGCCCCACTTCAACCAGCTGAACTCCGCCACCATAGGCGCCGTTCCGGCTCCGGGCGTGGCCATGGGTGATGCGATCAACTGGTTCCAGACCACCGCTGACGAGAAGCTGCCGCAAGGCTATCGTTACGACTTCATGGGTGAAGCCCGTCAGTTCGTCACCGAAGGCAATGCGCTCTATGCCACCTTCGCGCTGGCACTGGCCATCATCTTCCTGGTGCTGGCAATCCAGTTCGAGTCGGTGCGTGACCCGCTGGTCATCATGGTCTCTGTACCACTCGCCATCAGCGGGGCCTTGATTGCCCTGGCATGGGGTATGGCGACCATGAACATCTACTCCCAGGTGGGCCTCATCACCTTGGTGGGTCTGATTACCAAGCACGGTATCCTGATCTGTGAAGTAGCTAAGGAAGAGCAGCTGCTGCGCGGCATGAACCGGATGGAGGCCGTGATGCAAGCCGCCAAGGTGCGTCTGCGTCCGATCCTGATGACCACCGCCGCCATGATTGCCGGTCTGATCCCGCTGCTCTACGCCGCAGGTGCCGGTGCGGCACAGCGTTTCAGTATCGGTATCGTCATCGTGGCTGGTCTTGCCATCGGTACCCTGTTCACCCTGTTCGTGCTGCCGGTGATCTACACCTATCTGGCTTCCGAGCACAAACCCTTGCCGGTATTCGATGAAACCATTCCGCCCAAAGCAAACGGCGGACATTAATCATCAATCACATGCAAAGGCCCCGATACGGGGCCTTTTTTATGCTTCGCAGGAAAGACGACATAAGTGCATGAAGCAGTTAAACTAAAAAACACCACATCCAGACCGCAAGGACGCCATGTCAGGACTCTTCTCCAAGACCGCCAGGGCCGTAGGCCGCAACGGACTCTCATATCGCCTGCTCTCCTACATTCTGGTCTGCAGTACCGTATTGGCGATGATCATTACGGCGCTGCAACTCGCCTGGGATTACCGCAAGGATGTTGCCGTCATCGAAGACAGCATCGGCCAGATCGAGGCCTCGTTCCTGCAACCCATCGCCGCCAGCTTGTGGAACCTGGATGAAGAGCAGGTCAAAGTGCAAATTGAAGGGATCATGAACCTGCCCAACATGCAGTTCGTGATGGTCAAGGAGATGCTCGGCAACTCCGAAGTCCCGCTGCTGACCCAGGGGGTCGAGCGGGAGAGCTATGATATCTCCCGCGAATTCAACCTCACCTATCAGGGTGAAATCGTCGGCAAGCTGTTCGTTGCCGCCTCTCTCGAGCAGATCTACCAGCGCCTCATCGAAAAATCGGTGCTGATCATGGTCAGCCAGACCATCAAGACCCTGGTGGTCTCATTTTGCATCCTGATCATCATTTATTATCTGGTAGTCAGGCACATCAACCGCATCGCCAACTACGCCCAGAAGTTCAACCTCGATCGGCTCGACATGGCTTTGGAGCTGGAAGGCCGCCCGCAGCCACGCAAGAAACCCGATGAGCTGGACACCCTGGTCTCCACCCTCAACCAGATGCGTACCCGACTGCGTGACGAGCTGGTTGCCCGCCATCAGGCGGTCGAACAACTGCAAAAGGAACGGGACTTCTCCGCCACCCTGATCAACTCCGCCAACATGGTCATCTGCTGCATGGAACCGGATTTGACCATCGCCAGCATCAACCCGGCAGCCATACTGCTGACCGGCTACCACCAGCAGGAGCTGTTGCAGCACAACTGGCTGGATCTCTTTGTCAGCCCGGCGCAACGGGAAGAGCTGAACGATATTCTGGCGGCGGAAGGTTCACTGTCAGACAAAGAGGTCATCATGCATGACCAGCAGGCCCATGAGCTGGTACTGCAATGGACCTTCGTCCCCTTCTACGATGGCCCCAACCTCAAGTACCAGATCGGCTTCGGCTACGACATCACCCAGCTGAAAAAGGTCGAGCGGGAGATAATCCAGCTCAACGAACAGCTGGAAGGCAAGGTGGTGGAGCGTACCCGCAGCCTAAGCGAAGCCAACAACCAGCTCGGCAAGGCGTACGACGACCTGAAACAGGCCCAGCAGACCCTGGTGGAGTCGGAGAAGATGGCCTCCCTCGGCTCGCTGGTGGCCGGGGTGGCACACGAGATCAACACTCCGATTGGCATCAGCGTGACCGCCTCCTCCTACCTGCAGGAGCGGGTCGCCGATTTCAAGTCCCATATCGACTCCAAGCAGCTGTCGCGCTCCTATCTCAACGAGTTCACCGTCAACCTCGACGAGTCGATGCAACTGCTACAGAGCAACCTGCGGCGCGCCTCGGAGCTGATTGCCAGCTTCAAGCAGGTGGCTGTCGACCAGTCATCGGAAGCACGCTACAACTTCAGCCTCGCCGACAACCTTCATCAGGTGGTGGTATCTCTCGGTCACAAACTGAAAAAGAGCCAGTGCGAAGTGGATATCCAGTGCGATCCCAAGCTGTCGATCTTCTCCTTCCCGGGCAGTTTTACCCAGATCTACTCGAATCTGATCCTCAACTCCATCAACCACGGGTTCGACAACTGGGACAAACCGAAGAAGATCACCATCAAGGTGGAACAGCAGGGAGAGGAACTGTTTATCGACTATTCGGACAACGGCCGCGGCATCCCGCCCGAAATCTTGCCGCGCATCTTCGATCCCTTCGTTACCTCCAAGCGGGGTCAGGGCGGCAGCGGTCTTGGCACCCACATCATCTACAACCTGGTGGTGCAACTGCTGAAAGGCCGCATCCACTGTGCCAGCGAACCGGGCCAGGGCGCCCAGTTCCATATTCGCCTGCCGATCCAACATAACTGAGCGCTGGCTCTTGTGAGCCAGCCGCTTTATCCCCATCATGCTGTGATTGCATTCTTAATGAGCGGAGAACCTCGCAATGGCACAGCATTTTGACTATATCGCCATCGGCGGCGGCAGCGGCGGTATCGCCTCTGCCAACCGTGCTGCCATGTACGGTAAGAAAGTTGCCCTGATTGAAGCCAAAGAGTTGGGTGGAACCTGCGTCAACGTAGGCTGCGTACCGAAGAAGGCCATGTGGTATGCAGGCCAGATCGCCGATGCCCTGAAATATGGTGCCGACTACGGCTTTGACACCACCCTCAACCACTTCAACTGGGCCAAGCTGGTCGAGTCCCGCCAGGCCTACATCGGCCGCATTCACCAGTCCTATCAGAACGTGCTGGGCAAGAACCAGATCACCGTCATCAAGGGCTTCGCCCGCTTCGTCAGCAGCAACACCATCGAGGTTAATGGTGAGCACTACACGGCTGATCACATCCTGATCGCCACCGGTGGCCGCCCGGAAATTCCGGCGATCCCGGGTGCCGAGCTGGGTATCGACTCCGACGGTTTCTTTGACCTGCAAAGCCAACCCAAGCGGGTTGCCGTAGTGGGTGCGGGCTACATCGCAGTCGAGATCGCAGGGGTGATGCAGGCGCTCGGCTCCGAGACCCATCTGGTGGTGCGCAAGCACGCGCCGCTGCGCAACTTCGACCCCATGATCCACGAGACATTGGTCGAAATCATGGCGCAGGAAGGGCCCAAGCTGCACACCCACGCCATTCCCAAAGCCGTGCTCAAAAACGCTGACAACAGCCTGACCCTGCAACTGGAAGATGGTCGCCACCTCACCGTTGACTGCCTGATCTGGGCCATCGGCCGGATACCGGCTACCGACAACCTCAATCTGGCCGCCGCAGGCATCGCGCTGGACGAGAAGGGCTTTATCCCGACCGACAAGTTCCAGAACACTTCCGTCGCCAACATCTATGCGGTGGGTGACAACACGGGTCGCATCCAGCTCACCCCGGTGGCCGTCGCTGCGGGCCGTCGCCTCTCCGAACGGCTGTTCAACAACAAGCCGAACGAGCACCTCAACTACGATCTGGTGCCGACCGTGGTGTTCAGCCACCCGCCCATCGGCACCATCGGCCTGACCGAACCTGAAGCCATCGCCGAATACGGCGAGGACCAGGTGAAGGTCTACCGCAGCCAGTTTACCGCCATGTACTCGGCACTGACCCAGCATCGCCAGCCCACCCGGATGAAGCTGGTCTGTGTCGGCCCGGAAGAGAAGGTGGTCGGTCTGCATGGTATCGGCTTTGCGATGGACGAGATCCTGCAAGGCTTCGGCGTCGCCATGAAGATGGGCGCCACCAAGGCAGATTTCGACAACTGCGTGGCTATCCATCCGACCAGTGCTGAAGAGTTCGTGACAATGCGATAGGTACGTTTGAAGTTGGCCTGTCATTATCAGGCCAACTTCAACAAATGCGTTCCTACGCCTCATCCCACCAGCGCGGAAGAGTTCGTCACTATGCGTTAAGGGCAGATGAAGTTGGCCTGTCACGAGCAGCCTGCTTCTACAGCCATCTAACCCCTTCCCCCAAACCCGGCTCAGGCCGGGTTTTTGATCCCTCCTCGCCATTTCTCTCGCAAATCCGTCGTTCTTTACGCCGATTTTACGCCTGCCACATGGCGCTTTATGGCGCCTTTACGCCTGTTTTACATACCCTTTTCAGCGTCAATGACACCAACAGAGTCGATATGGTCTTACATCGGCTCTCGCAGCTAATTATCTCAATGGAGTCGATATGAATTGGCTATATCTGCTGCTCGTCCTCGCCTTGATGGCCTATCTGATGCGCGCACTCACGCGCAGTCACGAGTGAGGAACTAGAACATGTGGCAAGAAATAATCTATCCGGTGGCCTTCGTGCTGCTGGTTCTGCTGCCGGCACCGCTGCTGGGCAACTACATCTACCGGGTATTTGAAGGCAAAATCCGCTGGTTGGCACCGGTCGAGCGCGCCACGCTGGCTTGCTGTGGCACCGATGGACGGGAGCAGGACTGGAAGTCCTACGCCCTCAGCCTGCTGGCCTTCAACGGCGCCGGTTTCGGTCTGCTGTTCCTGATCCTGATGGCGCAGGGGTTGCTGCCCCTCAACCCGCAACAACTGCCGGGTCTGAGCTGGCAACTGGCATTCAACACCGCGGTCAGCTTTATGACCAACACCAACTGGCAAGCCTATTCCGGTGAAGCCAGCCTCTCCTACTTCAGCCAGATGGTGGGGCTGACCACCCAGAACTTCGTCTCCGCAGGGACGGGCGCCGCCGTCGCCATTGCTCTGTTCCGCGGTATCGCCCGTCAGCAGACCATCAACCTTGGCAATTTCTGGCAGGATCTGGTGCGTTTCTGCCTCTATGTGCTGCTGCCCATCGCGCTGATCATGGCGCTGGTGCTGGTGTGGCAAGGGGTGCCGCAAAGCCTCTCCGCCTATCTGCCGTTCCACGGCGTGGAAGGTCAGGAGCAGCTGCTGCCCCTCGGCCCGGCGGCCTCTCAGATCGCCATCAAGCAGCTGGGCTCCAACGGCGGTGGCTTCTTCGGCATCAACTCCGCCCACCCGTTCGAGAACCCGACCGCCCTCTCCAACTGGCTGGAGATGGTCGCCCTGCTCACCATCGCCGCCGCCATGGTCTTTACTCTGGGCAGCTATGTGAAGGACATGGCCCACAGTCGCGCCATTCTCGGTGCTATGACCCTCATGCTGGTGCTAGGGCTCTTCATCTCCCTCTCCCAGGAGCTGAAACCGGATCCCGCCCTCGCCCAGCTCACCACTGACGCCAGCAACATGGCTGGCAACTGGGAAGGCAAGGAGAGCCGCTTCGGCCCTGTGCTCTCCAGCATCTGGGAAGTGGCGACTACTGCCGCCTCCAACGGTGCCGTCAACGCCATGCACGACAGCTTTACTCCGCTCGGCGGCATGGTGGGCATGATCAACATGCTGCTGGGTGAGGTCATCTTCGGCGGGGTCGGCTCCGGTATCTACGGCATGATGCTGTTCGTACTGCTGACCGTGTTCCTGTGCGGCCTGATGGTGGGACGTACCCCGACCTATCTGGGCAAACGCCTCGGCATCACCGAGATGAAGTGGGTCGTCGCCAGCATGTTGGTCATGCCGGTGGGGGTTTTGGTGATCGGTGGTGTCACCCTGCTGATGCCGGATGCCAGCACCATCATCGGCCATTATGGCCCGCACGGTCTGTCACGCCTCATCTACGCCTACGCCTCGGCTGCCGGCAACAACGGCTCCGCCTTCGCCGGTTTTGCCGCCGGTGACAACTGGCAGTGCATCGCCATCGGTCTGGCCATGCTGCTCGGTCGCTTCGGCTACATCATTCCGGTACTGGCCATCGCCGGTCAGCTGGCCCGTGCGCCCCGTCAGGAGACGAGCGAAGGGGACTTCCCCATCAGCGGCCCGCTGTTCGTTACCCTGCTGATCATCACCGTCCTGCTGATAGGTGGCCTCTCCTTCCTGCCGGTGCTGGCACTGGGCCCGGTGGCCGAACATCTGAGCCTGATCGGAGGTGCATTCTGATGAACCTGACCCTGTCGATCACCATCAGGATGCCAATCGCCAACTATCTGATGCTGGGAGCTTTCCAATGAGCAAGTCCACTGCAATGAGCACCGACACCATGCTGGTGAAGGGCAAAAAACAGCAATCGCAGATCCTGCAGGCCATGGTTGAAGCCATCTACCGCTTCAATCCCAAGGCACTGTTTGGCAGCCCCATCCTGTTTACCCTCTGGCTGGCTGCAGTCATGGCGACGGTGGAGTCACTGCTGGGGCAGCCGTTCTCCGGCGTCGCCCCCTCGCTGGCCTGGCAGCTGACTGCCTGGCTCTGGCTCACCCTCTGGTTTGCCAACTTCGCCGAGACGCTGGCCGAAGGTCGCGGCAAGGCGCGGGCCGACAGCCTGAAGGCAGGCATGAGCCAACTCAAGGCCCGTCGGGTGGCTAATGCAAAAGATGGTCAGGGCGAATGGGTACCCGCCACCAGCCTGATGAAGGGTGATTTGGTACTGGTACGCAGCGGCGAGATGATCCCGGCCGACGGCGAGGTGATCGCCGGTATCGCCTCGGTCAACGAGGCCGCCATCACCGGCGAATCCGCCCCCGTCATCCGCGAATCGGGTACCGATCGCAGCGGTGTAACCGGCAACACGACGGTCGTTTCAGACGAGATCTGGGTACGCGTCAGCAACAATCCGGGCGAAAGCACACTGGATCGCATGATTGCACTGGTGGAAGGGGCCAAGCGCCAGAAAACGCCCAACGAGATGGCGCTGGATGCCCTGCTGGTCGGGCTGACCCTGATCTTCCTGCTGGTGGTCGCCACCCTGCCCTGGTTCCTCGACTACAACGGCACTCAGGTACCGCGCCTCTACCTGATCGCGCTCTTTATCACACTGATCCCGACCACCATCGGCGGCCTGCTCTCCGCCATCGGTATTGCCGGTATGGATCGATTGGTGAAGCTGAACGTCATCGCCAAGTCTGGCCGTGCCGTGGAAGCGGCCGGTGACGTGCGCACCCTGCTGCTGGACAAGACCGGCACCATCACCTTCGGTAACCGGATGGCTGACGAACTGATCCCGGCACCGGGCGTCGACCCCGCCCTGCTGGCACAAGCCGCCATGCTGGCCTCGCTGGGTGACAACACCCCGGAGGGCAAATCCATCCTGACTCTGGCCAGCAAGAGCATGGCCAAGCCGAGCCAGCTGGAGAGCGACAAGGTGATCCCCTTCAGCGCTGAAACCCGGCTGAGCGGACTGGATCGCAACGGTCATCAATATCGCAAGGGTGCGGTAGATGCCGTGTTGAACTACCTCAGCCTCGACCGCAAGGCGGTGCCGGAGCTGGTACTCAAGTCAGTCGACAGCATCGCCCGTCAGGGTGGGACTCCGCTGTTGGTCTGCACTCAGGAGAAGCTGCTGGGGGTGGTCTACCTCAAGGACATCATCAAGCCCGGAATCAAAGCCCGCTTCCAGATCCTGCGCCATATGGGGATCCGTACCGTGATGATCACCGGCGACAACCCGAAAACCGCCGCCGCCATCGCCGCCGAAGCCGGGGTGGATGACTTCATCGCCGAAGCAACGCCGGAGAAGAAGCTCGCCTATATCCGTCAGGAGCAGGCCGATGGTCGTCTGGTCGCCATGTGCGGCGACGGTGCCAACGATGCGCCCGCACTGGCGCAGGCTGACGTGGGTCTGGCCATGAACGAGGGTACCCAGGCCGCCAAGGAGGCGGGCAACCTGGTGGATCTCGACTCCAACCCCACCAAGCTGCTGGACGTGGTGCTGGTCGGCAAACAGCTGCTGGTGACCCGTGGCGCCCTGACCACCTTCTCCATCGCCAACGACGTGGCCAAGTACTTTGCCATCCTGCCGGCCCTGTTCATCGCCGCCTACCCGCAACTGGGGGCGCTGAACCTGATGCAGCTGGGCAGCCCGCAGAGCGCCATCCTGTCGGCCATCATCTTCAACGCCCTGATCATTGTGGCGCTGGTACCGCTGGCCCTGCGTGGTGTCGACCTGAAAGGCTCGGCTGCCAGCCTGCTGCGCCGCAACCTGCTGATATACGGTGTCGGTGGCCTGCTGGTGCCGTTTATCGGCATCAAGCTGATCGATCTGGTCATTACCGGCCTGGGTCTGGTGTAACGACATAACCGGGATGCGGGTCAGACCCGCATCCCCAGCCATCCTTTTGGAGCAAGAGAATCATGATAGCAATCAGAACCCTGTTGACCCTGACCCTGCTGCTGGGCGTGGGTTATCCGCTGGCGGTGACCGGGCTGGCCCAACTGCTGTTCCCCTGGCAGGCCAACGGCAGCCAGCTGACCGACAGCAAGCAGCAACTGATCGGTAGCGCCCTGCTGGGGCAGAAATTCGAGCGGGCTGACTATTTCCATCCCCGTCCCTCCGCCAGCGATTTCAACACCATAGGCGGCAGCGCCAGCAATCTGGGGATGAGCTCACTGCTGCGGGCAGAGTTTGCCGAACAGGCAGCCAAGGCTCAGCCTGAAACCAGCTCCCCCGCCATGCTGACCCGCTCCGCCTCCGGCCTCGATCCCCACCTGCCGCTGGATGCGGTACTGGCTCAGGTCGACCGCGTCGCCAAAGAACGTGGACTGGATCCCGCCCAACTGACGGAGCAGGTCAAGTCGGCCACACAAGCTGGTATCCTTGGCCCGCAGGTGGTCAACATTCTCCAGCTGAATCTGCAACTGGATCATCAAAAGGGCGCCTGATAGCGCCCATTCCGGTTTGGTGATGACCTCGATTTTCGAAACGGGCGGTTGGCTCGATAGGGATAACAATGGCTGATGTAGCAAGCGCTGATGCCCTGCTGACGAGTCTGATGCAGGAGCATGGGGATGCGTGATGAGGTAAGGGCCGACGCCCTGCTGGCGAGCCTCGAACAGGAGCACAAGGGCAAGCTGAAGGTGTTTCTCGGCGCCGCTCCCGGCGTCGGCAAGACCTACGCCATGCTGCAGGCGGTGCGGGAACAGGCCAAAGAGGGGGTCGACATCCTGATCGGCGTGGTGGAGACCCATGGCCGTCAGGAGACCCTGGCTCTGCTCGACAAGCTCGCCATCATGCCGCGCAAGATCCACATGCACCGCCAGCAGCGACTGGAGGAGATGGATCTCGACGGCCTGCTCGCCCGCAAACCGGCCATCGCTGTGGTGGACGAGCTGGCACACAGCAACGCCCCCGGCAGCCGCCACGAGAAGCGCTGGCAGGATGTGGAGGAGCTGCTCAACGCCGGGATCGACGTCTACACCACCCTCAACGTGCAGCATCTGGAGAGCCTCAACGATCTGGTGTGGCAGCTGACCGGGGTCAGGGTGAAAGAGACTCTGCCCGATCAGGTGCTGCTGGAAGCCGACAGTCTGGTGCTGATCGACCTGCCCCCCAAGGAGCTGCTCGGCCGCCTCAAGGAGGGCAAGGTCTATGTGCCCCATCAGGCCAAGGCTGCCCTGCAATCCTTCTTCTCCCTCAACAACCTCACCGCATTGCGGGAACTGGCGATGCAGACCGCCGCCAGCCATGTGGAGGGCGATCTGCAACTACAGTGGCAGGCAGCAGGCAAGAGCACCTTGCCGCTGCGGGGCAAGCTGATGGTTTGCCTCGGCGACCTGCACGGCTCGGCGCTGGTGCGCTACGGCCACCGCTTTGCCCAGCGCCGCCAGCTTCCGTGGCTGGTGGTGCATGTCGACAGCAATGGCCGCCGCTCGGCCGATGTGGAGCAGGCGCTGGCGCTCGCCTCCCACCTCGGTGCCAAGGTGCTGACCCTCTCCAGTCCAGCGGTCGCCAACACCCTGCTGGAGACCGCCGAACAGCAGCAGGTCTCCCAGCTGCTGCTCGGCAAACCTCACAAGGCGCCGTGGCGCCGCTCGCTGGTGCAACACCTGCTCAAACAGGCGCAGGGGCTCGAAATCACGCTGGTCGATACCGAGAAGCAGAAGCCCGAAGTGGGAATGCGCGTCCCGACCCCGAAGGATATTCACCACAGCCTGCTGGCAGTGGTGATCATGGGGATCACCTCGGCCGCCGCCTGGGGGCTCTCTTACTGGCTGCCCCCCGCAGCGTTGCCGCTCATCTTTGTACTGGGGGTGCTGGCGACGGCCCTCACCACCAGTCTGGTACCCGCCACGCTGGCGGCGGTGCTGGGCTTTATCGCCCACAATCTGCTTTTCACCGCCCCCTACTTCTCCCTGAGCGTTGCCAACCACAGCGACCTGCTCACCCTGTTTGTGCTGCTTATCGTCGGCATGACGGCAGGACGGCTCGCCTCCCGTCAGCGCCAGCAGTTGATCGGTCTACGAGAGACCCAGCAGCTGGGCAATGCCCTGCTCTCCCTCAGTCAGGGGCTGGCCACTGCCAGCAGCCCGGAGGAGGTTTTGAGACAAGGTGCCCAGGCCATTTCACTGGCGCTCGGCCAGCCGACCGTGGTGATCGACAAGGAATTCAACGACAGGCTCGGCAACGAGAAGCACAGGCCAGGCCAGACCGACAAGGCGGCCATCGACTGGTGTCTGGCCCAGAAGCAGAGCGCCGGAGCCCACACCGCAACTCTCAATGCCGCCGAAGCCCAGTATCACCACCTCAGCGATGAGCTGGTGATCGGCATAACGCTGGCCAATCCGCTCTCCTCCTCTGCCGAACACCAGCTACAAGCGCTGCTCACCGACATTCGCGCCGCGCTGGCGCGGATCGACCTCAACGAGCGGCTGGCCGACAGTCAGTTGCAAGCGGAGACCGACCGGATGCGCGCCGCCCTGCTCTCCTCGGTCTCCCACGATTTGAAGACACCGCTGGCCACCATCATGGGGGCTGGCAGCACCCTGCTGGAATATGGTGACCGGATCCCCGCCGAAGACCGTGACGAACTGCTCCACTCGGTGCAGGAGGAGGCGCGCCGCCTGCACAGCTATGTGCAGAATCTGCTGGATATGACCCGCATCGGCTCCCCCGACTTCCAGCTGAAACGGGACTGGGTCGATCTGGCAGATCTGGTGGAGAGCGCCCGCAAGCGGCTCGACTCCTCTTGGCGCCAGCACAAGCTGCTGCTCCATTTCGATCAGCATGTGCCCCAGCTCTATGTCCATGGCGCCCTGATCGAGCAGGTGCTGGTCAACATCCTCGACAACGCCTCTCGCTACTCGCCGGCTGGCACCCCCATCGAGTTCAAGGTGATGGTGGCCGAACCCGACCTCATCATCGATATCATCGATATCGGGGTCGGTATCGCCGAGTCGGATCGGGAGAAGATCTTCAACCTCTTCTACACCCAGCCAGTGGGCGATTGCGGCAGCCGTGGCACCGGGCTTGGCCTGGCCATTTCCCGCGCTATGATAGAGGCCCACGGCGGCAAGATTTGGGCCTTCTCCGGCCCTAATGGCAACGGAACCTGCATGCGCATCTCCCTGCCGCTCGCACTCAATTCACCGGAGGTTTGATGGCGCACATTCTGGTCATAGATGATGAAGCGGCGATCCGTCGCTTTCTGCGGATCAGCCTGATTGCCGAGGGGCATCAGGTGAGTGAGGCGGTGGGGGTCAATGAAGGGCTGGAGCAGTATCGCCACCTCAACCCCGATCTGGTGATCCTCGATCTCGGTCTGCCGGATGGCGATGGCATTCAGGTGTTGCAGGCCATTCGCGAGCACCACCCCAATCCGGTGCTGGTGTTGTCGGCCCGCGATTCGGAGCAGGAGAAGGTGCGGCTGCTGGATGCCGGTGCCAACGACTACATGAGCAAGCCGTTTGGCATCGGCGAGATGATGGCCCGCATTCGCGTGCTGTTGCGCCAGCGGGCTGGTGTCAGCAGCGGCGAGCGGCGCCACTTCCCCCAATGCGGCCTGACGCTCGATATCAGCAGCCACAAGGTGACCATGAAAGAGGAGGAGATCCCCCTCTCCCGCAAAGAGTTCGCCCTGCTGCAGGCGCTGGTGTGCCACCCCGGCAAGCTGGTGATGCAGACCCAGCTGCTCAACGACATCTGGGGGCCGAGCCACAAGGAGGACACCCACTACCTGCGCATCGTCATCGCCAGCCTGCGCAAAAAGCTGGGGGATAACCCCCAGCAACCGACGCTTATCGAGACCGAATCAGGTATCGGCTACCGCTTTATCGGCAACTGACGTTTCACGTGGAACGACGCCCGCAGCAAAGCAGTGCCAGCAGACCGCAGCCACTCAGCAACAGGCCGAGATCCTGCAATCCGGCCGCCACCGCCAACCCCAAACTGAGCAGCAGGTAGTAGCCAAGTCCGAACAGGGCGCCAGCACTGCCCGCTACTTCGCGATAGGCCAGCAGCGCCTGACTCAGCACATTGGGAATAGCCAGCCCGAAAGCGACGACGACACCCATCATGGGCAACAGGAACCAGAGGCTGGACTGAGTCGCCCAGACCAGCAGCCCGGCAACCAGCGCCAGAGCGCAAGCCAGTCTGATCAGAGAGGATGGCAACCACCCCCTCCCCAGCAGATGCTTGTTGAGCAGGCTGCCGAGCAGAGTCGCCAGCGCCAGCAAGATCCCCGAATAGCCAAACTCGCCGGTGCTCAATCCCAATCCGGCAAACAGGAAGGGGGCCAGACTGTAGTAGCCAAACAGCATGGTGTTGAACAGGGCGACCAGCATGGCACTGCGCCAGAGTCCGCCATCCTTCATCATCCGACACGCCAGCGGCCAGAGCGCGACTCGCTGGCTGGTGGCCGGACGGGTTTCCGGCAGTTGCCAACAGGTAACCAGCAGCAAGCCTACCGCCAGGACCAGCAAACCACTGAACACCCCGAGATAGCCAAACCCGCTCGCCAGCTGCCCGCCACTGAGCAGCCCCATCACCGGACTGAGTGAGAGCGCAATGCCCATCACCGAGAAGACCCGCGCCAGATCGCTGCCCTGATAGCTGTCGCGCAGCATGGTCTGGGTCACCACGGAGCCCACGGCTGCGCCAAAGGCCGAGATGACCCGAGCCAGCAGCAGGGTTTCAAACTGATTGGCCAGCAGCGCCAGCAGGGTGCCGACGCCATAGGTGAGCAGACCCGCCAGCATGG
The DNA here is from genome assembly GCF_040908445.1 of Aeromonas sp. R10-2. Classification (NCBI taxonomy): domain Bacteria; kingdom Pseudomonadati; phylum Pseudomonadota; class Gammaproteobacteria; order Aeromonadales; family Aeromonadaceae; genus Aeromonas; species Aeromonas sp. R10-2. The sequence continues at coordinate 49,560 of NZ_JBFODS010000065.1, forward strand.
CGAGACGCCGCCCAATCAGATCGCAGAGCCGTCCCCAGCAGACCACGCCCACCGCAAACACCAGAAAATAGACCGACAGGGTCTGGGATGCCTGCCCTTCGCTCACCTGAAACTGGCTGGCGATGTGGGTCAGGACCGGGCTGTAGATGGTCTCCACAATCTGGGGAAACATCATCAATCCCACAACCAGCCAGAGCGGTGGCAACTTGTTGTTCATGACAAACCTCCTTCACAAGAGGTCGCCATTCTAGAGAGATGCCGATTGTCTGATTACAATAAGCAGGACTATAAACATCAAAAATCGGACATATGGCCTTTATTCTTCCCGATCACCCTTTTGACCCCGACCAGCTGACGGGCAGCGTGATCGGCATTGCCTCCGCCCTCGGCTGGCACGACTCGGGCCAGCATCAGCGTCATCAGCTACTGTTCGCCCAATCCGGCTGCATGACCATGGAGCTGGAAGGCCGAGTCTGCCTGCTGCCGCCCACCCGCGCCGCCTGGCTGCCTGCAGGCACCGCACACAGGATCTTGATGCGCGGTGTCGTTGCCTACCGCTCACTCTACTTCCAGCCGCACCCCGAGTTGCCCGGCACGGTGGAAGTGCTGGCGGTCAATCCGCTGCTGCACGAACTCATCGAACGGATGGCGCTCTGGCCGTGGGACAAACCGCAAGAGCAGCAGCAACGGACGGTGGCACTGTTTATGGAGGAGTTGGAGCAGGCACCGCGGGAGTCGTGGCAGTTGCCGCTGCCGACCGATCCCAGACTGGGCGACTGGCTACAGCAGTTGAAACGGGGAGATGCCCTGCCCGATCGGCTCAACCGGCTGGCCGAACGGGTGGGTGCCAGTGACAAGACCATTGGCCGCATCTTCATGCGGGAGACCGGCATGAGCTATCAGGCGTGGCGTCAGCAGTGGCGGCTGTTGCGCGCCATGGAGCTGCTGGCAGAAAGCGAGCCCATCAGCCGGATTGCCGCTGCACTGGAGTTCTCCAGCGACAGTGCCTTTATCAGCTTCTTCAAACAACATACGGGACAGACCCCCCTGCGCTACCTCAACTCTCGGGGTGAGTCGCCACAGCCTGACTCGCCTCCACCACCAGGGTATCCAGCGCCAGCGGCTTGAGATTGTGCAGCGCATCCTGCACTACGGCATGAGATGCCTGTTGCAACTCGCTCTGCACATCCTGCTCCAGCTGGGCACTCTCCAGCTCGGGCCGCGGGTTTTCGTTGGCCATCACGTTCAGGCTCAGGGCACTCACAATCAGGGTAGCGATCAGGCTTTTCATCTGGTTTGCTCCGGTATGGTTGAGATGACCAGATAGCTATTCCAATAGTTGTGCCAATCCTCACACAATTCATAACATGATGATTTTGTTTAAATTAACTATCTTGCGATACCAAATTGAGTCGCAAAATGCATCCCGCTCGGTCATTTTTAAACCAACAGTTGGTGCTTTTAACCACGCTTGATTTTGCACCATGTTCCACGTGGAACGTCCCATCTTTTTGATCGACACCCGCTTTTAAACTGAGCTATGGTGCTACATCTTCGTAACTGACTCTGGATCTGTCACCGAATGGAATTTTCCTTGTTCGGCGAGAAGTTCACTCGCCACGCCGGTATTACCCAACTCATGGATGACCTCAATCAGGGGCTGACCAATCCGGACGCCATCATGCTGGGTGGCGGCAATCCGGCCCCCATCCCCGCCATGCTGGAACGTTTTCAGGCCGAGGCCAAGAGCCTGCTCGACAACGGCGAGCTGATCAAAGCGATGGCCAACTACGACGGCCCACAGGGCAAAGACAGGTTCACCAAAGCGCTGGCAGCCCTGCTCAGCAAGGAGCTGGGATGGGATATCTCGGCCCGCAATATCGCCCTGACCAACGGCAGCCAGAATGCCTTCTTCTACCTGTTCAACCTGCTGGCCGGCGAATTTGCCGATGGCCGCAAGAAGAAGGTGCTGTTCCCGCTCGCCCCCGAATACATAGGCTATGCCGACTCGGCGCTGGCCGACGACTACTTCGTGGCCTACAAACCCACCCTCGAGAAACTGCCCGATGGCCAGTTCAAATACCACGTGGATTTCGAGAGCCTGCAGGTAGGTGACGACATCGGGGTGATCTGCGTCTCTCGCCCAACCAACCCCACCGGCAACGTGCTGACCGACGAAGAGATCGAACACCTCGATCAGATCGCCCGCGACAAGGGGATTCCGCTGCTGATCGACAACGCCTACGGCGTCCCCTTCCCGGGCATCATCTTCAGCGAAGCCAAGCCATTCTGGAACACCAACACCATCCTCTGCATGAGCCTCTCCAAGCTCGGCTTGCCGGGCACCCGCTGCGGCATCGTCATCGCCGACGAGAAGATCATTCAGGCCATCACCAACCTGAGCGGCATCATCAATCTGGCGCCGGGCAGTCTGGGCCCCGCCATCACCATCCCGATGATCGAGAGCGGCGAGATCATCTCGCTCAGCGAACAGGTGGTGAAGCCCTTCTATCAGCAGAAGGCGGAGCTGGCGGTGCAACTGCTGCGCGAGGCGATCCCCGACCCGCGCTTCCACATTCACAAGCCGGAAGGCGCCCTCTTCCTCTGGCTCTGGTTTGAAGGCTTGCCGATCCACAGTCAGGAACTCTATGAGCGACTGAAGGCGAAGAACCTGCTGATCGTGCCGGGTCACTACTTCTTCCCCGGCATCGACGACCCCGAGTGGCGCCACAGCCAGGAGTGCATCCGCCTCAACTACTCCCAGAGCGAGGAGTTGGTGCGCCGCGGCATCGCCATTCTGGCCGACGAAATCAACGCCCTCTACGCTGGCTAAGTCAGTCCGGCCAGCCAAAAACAGAGAGGCCTGCAGATGCAGGCCTCTCTTGTTTATCGCGATCCGGTTTGCTTAGCCGGGTAGCGCCAGTTGCTCGGGTTTGCCGATGGGGATGGCTCTGGGCTTGAGCGCCTCCGGCAGTTCGCGTGCCAGATCGATGGTCAGCAGACCATGCTCCAGCTTGGCCCCCTGCACTTCCACGTGCTGGCTCAGCTTGAAGGCGAGCTCGAAGTCACGCTCGGCAATCCCCTGATGGAGGAACTGACGCTCACCGGCCGCAGCCCCTTTGCGCCCCTTCACCTTGAGGGTGCCGTTTTCGGTCTCCAGCTCCAGCTCTTCGCGCTCGAAGCCAGCCACGGCGACCGTGATGCGATAGCCATCCTGATCGCGCTTTTCAATGTTGTACGGAGGGTAAGCTGCGGTCTTCTGCTCGAACAGACCTTCCAGCTCACGGGCCATCCGCTCGAAGCCGACGGCGTTGGAATAGAGATGAGAAAAATCGAGGTTACGCATAATCCTATCCTTCTAATAAGCAACAGGTTCAACTCTCCACAGGCCCGTCATCGGCACCCGGGAAATTTTAAAATTTCAGAAAATTCAGGCTATCAGCCGTTGATCTCTATCTTGCGCGGCTTCATCGCCTCGGGCACTTCACGCACCAGTTCGATGTGCAGCAAGCCATTTTTCAGGTCGGCCCCTTTCACCCGCACATAGTCGGCCAGCTGGAAGCGACGCTCGAAACCACGTTCGGCAATCCCCTGATAGAGATAGTTGCGCCCGGTGTCGGCCTGCTTGTTGCCCTTCACCGTCAGCAGATTTTCCTGAAAGCTCAGCTCCAGCTCTTCCTGGGTAAAGCCCGCCACCGCCATGCTGATGCGGTAGTCGTTGTCACCCAGCTGCTCGATGTTGTAAGGGGGATAACCGGCATTGCCATTGCTGGCCGCAGATTCGATGAGATTGGCCAGACGATCGAAACCGATGGCAGAACGATAGAGCGGAGAAAAGTCGATAGAACGCATAGTATTACCCTCTTATGAGCGATAACGGATTGTTTGCCCTCCTTATGGACGGGCGCCTGGTCGAAACCTCTGTCGAGCGTTCCGGCCTTGTTACCTATATAGGGGCTCACTTTTTCCTTTCAAGGGGATTTTTTCAAATTTTTTAAATGGCCGCACCGACCTGTAGAACATCAACCTGTTGGCCCGATAGTGATGATAATCGACCCTTGGGCCACTGATGGCAATGCGCTCCGCACTCCATAATTGGTTGCATATCCACCAGCCAATATGGAGCATCCCATGAAGATTACCCAGGTTCGCAACGCCACCTTGCTGCTCAACTATGCCGGTACCCGCTTTCTGATCGACCCCATGCTCTCGGCCAAGGGGGCCTTCCCCGGCTTTGAGGGCACCGCCAACAGCCATCTGCGCAATCCGCTGGTCGATCTGCCGCTACCGATCGATGAGCTGGTCGATGTGGATGCCGTTATCGTCACCCACGACCATCCCGACCACTGGGATGACGCAGCCAGAGCCCTGCTCCCCAAGCATCTGCCGCTCTTGGTGCAACATCAGAAAGATGCCGATGCCATTCGTGCCAGTGGCTTTGAGGATGTGCGGCTGCTGAGCGACCAGCCCGAGTTTGCCGGCATTCGCCTGCAGCAGACCGGTGGCCAGCACGGCAGCGATCAACTGATGGCGGTACTGAGCGAGCGAATGGGAGAGGTATGCGGCGTGGTCTTCTCCCACCCCGATGAACAGAGCCTCTATCTGGCCGGTGATACCATCTGGCATCCCCGGGTCGAGCAAGCCCTGCAACAGCATCAGCCCGAGGTCATCATCCTCAACTGTGGCGATGCACAGGTGCTTGGACTCGGTTCCATCATCATGGGCAAGGAGGATGTCACCGCCGTTTATCAGGCCGCACCGCAAGCCACGCTGATCGCCAGCCATATGGAGGCGGTCAATCACGCCGTGCTGTCACGCCAGGAGCTGCGCGACTATCTGGCGGAACGGGGCATGACGGATCGGGTACGGGTGCCAGAAGATGGCGAGGCGATATCACTGTGACCCGCAGGAGGGCCATGCCGAACAGCGCGCATGGCCCTTCGGCTTTCACTGCCAAACGCTTATGATGAGAGGTCTGCGCGTAGAGAGGAGCCAACACCATGACCACCCCGATCGTTGCCGTGGTGACCTTCGATCACTTCAGCCTTTTTCACTGCGCCGTCCCCTGCCTCATCTTCGGCGATATTCTGCCGGGCCAGCCGCTGTTCGAGCTCAAGATCTGCTGCGGCGATGGCAACCGCCACGCACACTCGGCACAAGGCTTCACCATTCAGGCCTCCTATGGGCTGGAGGTGCTGGCCGAGGCGGAGATCATCGTCATCCCCTTCTGGCACGACCCGGCAGCACGGCCACCCGCAGCGCTGCTCGATGCCCTGATTGCCGCCAGAGCCAGAGGTGCCAGGCTGGTCGGGCTCTGTCTTGGCACCTATGTGCTCGCCTACGCCGGACTACTTAATGGTCGCAAAGCATCGACCCACTGGGAGTACGAACAGGATTTCTGTCGCCGCTTTCCTTGCGTGCAGCTCGATACCAACGCCCTCTATGTGGATGACGAGGGGCTGGTCACCTCGGCAGGTACCGCCGCCGGACTGGACTGCTGCCTCTATCTGGTACGCCAGTACCACGGCTCGGCCATCGCCAACAAGGTGGCGCGGCGGCTGGTGATCCCGCCTCACCGGGAAGGGGGCCAAGCCCAGTTTATCGAACAGCCGGTGCCCACCTCCACACGCGATGCCCGGATGAATCAGTTGCTCGATCACCTGCGTGCCCATCTGGCCGAGCCTCATACCCTGGATTCTCTGGCAGACCTCACCCTGATGAGTCGACGCACCTTTACCCGCCGCTTTCATCAGGCTACCGGCTTCTCGGTGGGTGAATGGCTGCTGGCGGAGCGGCTCAGGCGCAGTCAGGAGTTACTGGAAGTGAGCAGTCATTCCATCGATCGCATCGCCGAGCTGGTCGGCTTCAAGAGTGCCACCTCCCTGCGCAATCACTTCCGCGCCCGCTTTGCCATCTCCCCCAGCGAGTGGCGACGATCTTTTCGCGGCAACAATGTCTGATGACATCCTCTATACCCGCTCACTCCGCTATGGCAGGCTAGCCAGAAATCCCGAGGAGTCATCCCATGTCCCGTTCCGAACGCCTGCTGGCCCTGCTCCAGCTGCTGCGCGGCCACCGTTACGCCATCACTGGCGCGGAACTGGCCAGCCAGCTTGGCATCAGCCTGCGCACCCTCTACCGGGATATCGCCACCCTGCAGGCACAAGGTGCCCATATCGAGGGTGAACCGGGGATTGGCTATGTGTTGCGTCCCGGCTTCATGCTGCCGCCATTGATGTTCAGCGAGGAGGAGCTGGATGCGCTGGTGCTGGGGTCGCGTTGGGTCGTCGCCCACGGTGATGGAGCCTGGAGTGCATCGGCCAGCAGTGCGCTGGCCAAGATAGAAGCCGTACTGCCAGCCGACTATCGCCAGCAGCTCCAGAGCAATGCCCTGCTGATCGGCACCTCCCGCAGCGACCGCCTCACCGATGAAGCCCCCCTGCGCAGTGCCATCCGCCAGCAACGCAAGGTGACCCTGATCTATCGCGATCTCAAGGATGAGGCCTCTGAGCGCACCGTCTGGCCCTTTGCCCTCGGCTACTTCGAACAGGTACGGGTACTGGTGGCCTGGTGCGAACTGCGTCAGGGCTTTCGCCACTTTCGGGTCGATCGCATCACCCGGATGCAACCGCAAGATTGCCGCTATCCAAAAAGCAGAGAGAGCCTGCTGAAGGAGTGGCGCACCACCCAGCAAATCCCGCAGCCGAAATTCATTGCTGACAGAAACTGACAGCAGGCAGCCCCATGCTGAGGGGGTCGGCGCCAATGCGCCATCTCATCAGCAAGGAGCATCACCATGTTAGTCCCCCAGTTCACCATCCTCTACGTTACCAATCCGACCCGCAGCGCGCTCTTCTACCGCGAGTTGTTCGGGCGTGAACCGTTGGAGGAGTCACCTACCTTTGCCATGTTCGTGTTCGAATCCGGCGCCAGACTGGCACTCTGGTCCAGCGCCACAGTTGAACCTGCCGTGACCCAAACGGCCGGAGCGATGGAGCTGGCCTTCGCCCTCCCGGATGATGATGCCGTCGATCGCCTGTCTGCCGAGTGGCTGGCGCGCGGGCTCACCCTGATCCAAGTGCCGACCAAGATGGAGTTTGGCTACACCTGCATGGCCCTCGATCCGGATGGCCATCGTCTGCGCCTCTACTGCCTAGCACCAGAACTGGGCTGAATTAGAACCATCAACACCAAGCTGTTTCATGTTTCACGTGGAACGTGCAACTTCTTCCTCCCAAAAACAAAAAGCCGCTCACAGGGAGCGGCTTTTGTATATCGAGCTGACAGCATCGATTAGACGTCGAGGTTAGCTACGCGCAGGGCGTTGGTCTCGATAAAGTCGCGACGGGGCTCAACGGCATCACCCATCAGGGTGGAGAAGAGCTGGTCAGCACCTACGGCGTCGTCGATGGTGACGCGCAGCATGCGGCGGGCTTCCGGATCCATGGTGGTTTCCCACAGCTGGTCCGGGTTCATCTCGCCCAGCCCTTTATAGCGCTGGATGTAGATGCCGCGTTTGCCTTCGCCCATCAGCCACTCGACGGCTTCCACAAAGTTGGCAACCGGCTTCACCTTCTCGCCACGCTTGATGAAACCACCTTCCTCGATCAGGTTGGCGATCTCCTTGCCCAGCGAGACCAGTTGACGGTACTCACCGGATTGCAGGAAGTCGTAGCTAAGCGGATATTCGCGGTCGACACCGTGCTGACGTACCACGGCGTGCGGCACGTACAGGCTGCGCTCTTCGTCACGACGAACCTGGATCTGATACTGGATACCGTGGTTGCTCTCGTTGAGCACGGCTTCCATACCCTGACACCAGGCCAGCAGATCGCTCTCGCTGTTCAGCAGAGCTTCGTTCAACTCCGGCTGATAGATCAGCTGGGTCAGCACGGCTTCCGGCGCACGACGAGACATGCGGGTAATCAGGTGAGTCACCGAGCGGTGCTGGTTGACCAGACGCTCCAGCGCCTCGCCACCGATGGCCGGGGCAGACTCGTTGACGTGCAGGGTAGCACCATCCAGCGCCATGGCGGTCTGGTACTGCAGCAGCGCGTCTTCGTCTTTCAGGTACTGCTCCTGCTTGCCCTTCTTCACCTTGTAGAGCGGCGGCTGGGCGATGTAGACGTAGCCACGTTCGATGATTTCCGGCATCTGACGATAGAAGAAGGTCAGCAGTAGGGTTCGGATGTGCGCACCATCGACGTCCGCATCGGTCATGATGATGATGTTGTGATAACGCAGCTTGTCCGGGTTGTACTCGTCGCGACCGATACCGCAACCCAGTGCGGTGATCAGGGTGCCCACCTCTTGCGAGGAGATCATCTTGTCGAAACGGGCCTTCTCTACGTTCAGGATTTTACCCTTGAGCGGCAGGATGGCCTGGTTTTTACGGTTGCGACCCTGCTTGGCGGAACCGCCAGCAGAGTCCCCTTCCACTATGTAGAGTTCGGAAAGAGCCGGGTCTTTTTCCTGACAGTCAGCCAGCTTGCCGGGCAGACCGGCGATATCCAGCGCGCCTTTGCGGCGGGTCAGTTCGCGGGCTTTGCGGGCCGCTTCACGGGCACGGGCCGCATCGATGATCTTGTTGACCACGATCTTGGCATCGCCCGGGTTTTCCAGCAGGAAGTCAGCCAGCTTCTCACCCATCGCCTGTTCAACGGCAGTCTTCACTTCGGAAGAGACCAGCTTGTCTTTGGTCTGGGAGGAGAACTTGGGATCCGGCACCTTGACGGAGATAACGGCAATCAGACCTTCACGCACGTCGTCGCCACTGGCGGCAGACTTGGCCTTCTTGCTGTAGTCCTCTTTGTCCATATAGGAGTTCAGAGTACGGGTCAGCGCGGTACGGAAACCAACGAGGTGAGTACCACCATCCCGCTGCGGGATGTTGTTGGTGAAGCAGTAGACCCCTTCCTGATAGGCGTCGTTCCACTGCATCGCTACTTCCACACCGATGCCATCCTGTTCGGTGGTGAAATGGAACACCTTCGGGTGGATCGGGGTCTTGTTCTGGTTCAGGTATTCAACAAACGCCTTGATGCCACCCTCGTAGCAGAAATGCGCCTCGCGGCCATCACGCTCGTCTTGCAGACGGATGGAGACACCGGAGTTGAGGAAGGAGAGCTCGCGCAGGCGCTTGGCCAGGATCTCGTAGTGGAACAGGGTATCGCTGAAAATGGCAGGGCTCGGCCAGAAGCGAACTTCGGTACCGGTGCCGGTGCTGTCACCAATCTGCTTGAGCGGCGCCTGCGGCTCACCCAGATGATAGGTCTGCTCGTAGACGTGGCCGTTACGACGAATGGTCAGCAACAGCTTGTCAGAGAGGGCGTTAACTACCGAGACACCCACGCCGTGCAGGCCGCCGGATACCTTGTAGGAGTTGTCATCAAACTTACCGCCAGCGTGCAGCACGGTCATGATGACCTCTGCGGCGGAGCGGCCCTCCTCCTCGTGCATGTCTACCGGGATACCCCGGCCATTGTCACGCACAGAGACAGAACCGTCGGAATGGATCTTGACCAGAATATCGGAGCAGTAGCCAGCGAGCGCCTCGTCAATGGAGTTATCGACGACCTCGAACACCATGTGGTGCAGACCCGAGCCATCATCCGTATCGCCGATATACATCCCCGGGCGCTTGCGGACCGCATCCAGGCCCTTCAGCACCTTGATATTCGAGGAGTCGTAAGTATTTTCACTCATAGCTTACTCTCTGCCTTCTCTAACGTTTCGGAGATTTTACCCTGTTCCACGTGGAACAACTTGCAGTCATTCGCATCCATCATGTCTGCGAGCTGACCGGTGTCGATGGCGGTGATAAACACCTGGGACGCACACTGCTTCAGCCTTGCGGCCAGCAAGCGGCGCTTGTCGACATCCAGTTCAGAGGCAAAATCGTCAATTAAAAAAATACAGCCACGGCTGCTATGTTGATTCAAATAGAGCCCTTGGGCCAGTCGCATGGCGCAGACCAGCAACTTCAGCTGACCCCGGGACAAAATATCCTGAGCGGGCACCCCGTTCGCCTTGAGGCGCACATCGGCTTTTTGTGGACCGACACCGGTATAGCCCAGCGCCCGATCCCGCTCAAACCCCGCCTCCAGCAGATCGCCGAGGGGAGTATCTTTCTCCCAGCCCCGGTAAAAGCCGAGACTGATATCGAATTCCGGCAGAAAATCCGCCGTCATCTCCTTGATCAGGGGCGTAATGGCCTGACAATAACTGGCGCGAAACTCGGCCAGCTCACCCCCGAGCCGCACCAGCTCCTGATCCCAGAACGCCAGCTGGCGGTACTGAGTGCTCTGGCGCAATAGCGCATTGCGCTGTTTCAGCAGCCGCCGCACTCGCCCCCAGAGGGCAAAGAAGGTCGGCTCCTGATGGAAAACGCCCCAATCGAGCCAGGCGCGGCGAGCCTGAGGCCCGCCCGTCAGCAGGTTGAAGCCATCGGGATGGATCAACTGCACCGGCAACAACTCCGCCAAATCGGCCAGCCGCTGGGCCTGCGCCCCGGCAATCTTGAGCTGGGTCTCGCCACTCTTGTCTTTGGCAAGACCGATCGGTACCTGACGCCCCTCCAGCTCGCACTGGGCAAACAGGGTAAAGGCCCTCTCCCCCTGGCGGATAACCCGCCCGGTCAAATGAGTGCGAAAGGAGCGCCCCAGACCAAGGTAGTGAATGGCTTCCAGCACGCTGGTCTTGCCGCTGCCATTGCACCCGACCAGAATGTTGAGGCCGGGCGACAGCTTGAGACTGGCTTGCTGGATATTGCGAAAGTCGCTGAGCTGGAGTTTGACCAGGGACACGACTAGATCCGCATCGGCATCACCACGTACTGAGCATCCTGATGTTCAAAATCCTCAATAATGGCACTGCTGATGGAATCGCTCAGGCTAATCCGAATTTGGTCACATTTTAACGTATTCAGCACGTCGAGCACATAAGAGACGTTAAAGCCGATCTCCATCTCGCCAGCGGCATATTGTACGTCAAGCAGCTCTTCGGCTTCTTCCTGTTCCGGGTTGTTGGCGGTGATGCGCAGCAGGTTTTCCTGCAGATTGAGACGCACCCCACGGAATTTCTCGTTGGAGAGGATGGCGGCGCGGGCAAACGCCTGACGCAGATCCTCACGGCCGGCGATCAGGGCCTTGTCGCTGTTGCGCGGAATGACGCGGCGCCAGTCCGGGAAGCGGCCATCCACCAGCTTGGAGGTGAAGATGAAGCCGTCGAGGGCAGCACGCAGGTTGCTGCGACCGATCTGCAGCCGCACCGGCTTGTCTTCCGCTTCCAGTAGACGCACCAGCTCCAGTACCCCTTTGCGCGGCAGGATAACCTGATGATCGGGCAGCGATTCCCCTACTACCTCGCGGCGGCAGGTGGCCAGACGGTGACCGTCGGTCGCCACGGTGCGCAGACCGTGACCTTCGCTCTCGAACAGCATGCCGTTCAGGTAGTAACGCACGTCCTGGCTGGCCATGGAGAACTGGGTCGCATCGATCAGCTTCTTCAGCTCCAGCTGGCTGATATCGAACTCGAGCACGGATTCCCAATCTTCGATGTTCGGATACTCGGTCGCCGGCAGGGTCGAGAGGTTGAAGCGGGAGCGACCGGACCGGATGATCAGGCGCTCGCCTTCGGTATTGAGACGGATCTCGGCGCCTTCCGGCAGACCACGGCAGATATCCAGCAGCTTGCGCGCCGGTACTGTGGTGCGGCCATCTTCGCTGGCCCCGTTCAGATAGACCTGACCGATCATCTCTACTTCGAGATCGGTGCCGGTCAGTGACAGCAGACCGTTGCTGACATCAAGCAGCACGTTGCCGAGGATCGGCAGGGTCGGTCGGCCGCCGAGGGCGCCGGACACCAGTTGCAGAGGACGTAACAGGGCCTCACGGCTAATTTCGAGCTGCATCTGTGCTCTCCGTTGTGATTAGGAGGAAAAGATTCGGATCAGGTTGGAATATTCGCGCTGCATCTGTCCACTCGATTCCGTTATCAGGAAGAAAGGGTACGGATCAGGTTGGAATAGTCCTCCTTGATGTCGTGACTCTCCTCCTTCAGCTGCTCGATCTTGCGGCAGGCATGAAGAACGGTAGTGTGGTCACGGCCACCAAAGGCATCACCTATCTCCGGCAAACTGTGGTTGGTCAACTCCTTGGCCAGTGCCATCGCCAGTTGGCGCGGACGGGCAACGGAGCGGGAACGACGCTTGGAGAGCAGATCCGCCAGCTTGATCTTGTAGTACTCCGCCACCGTCTTCTGGATATTGTCGATGGTGACCAGCTTCTCCTGCAGTGCCAACAGGTCGCGCAGCGCTTCGCGCACGAAATCAATGTTGATGGCACGGCCGGTGAAGTTGGCGTTGGCGATCACCCGGTTGAGGGCACCTTCCAGTTCACGGACGTTGGATCGCAGACGTTTGGCGATGAAGAAGGCCACTTCGTCCGGCAGATGGATCTGGTTCTCGTCTGCCTTGCGCATCAGGATCGCGACGCGGGTCTCCAGCTCCGGCGGTTCGATCGCCACGGTCAGGCCCCAGCCGAAGCGGGACTTGAGGCGATCCTCGACACCGTTGATCTCCTTCGGATAGCGATCCGAGGTCAGGATGATCTGCTGGTTACCTTCCAGCAAGGCATTGAAGGTATGGAAGAACTCCTCCTGGGAGCGCTCCTTGTTGGCGAAGAACTGGATGTCATCGATGAGCAGGGCATCGACGCTGCGGTAGTAACGCTTGAACTCTTCAATGGCGTTGTTTTGCAGCGCTTTCACCATGTCCTGAACAAACCGCTCGGAGTGCATATAGATGACTTTGGCATCTTTTTTACTCTCCTTGATGGCGTTGCCAACGGCGTGCAGCAGGTGGGTTTTACCAAGGCCGGTGCCGCCATAGAGGAACAGCGGGTTGTAAGCACCACCCGGATTGTCCGCTACCTGACGGGCAGCCGCTCGCGCCAACTGATTGGACTTACCCTCGACGAAATTCTCGAAGGTATAGTTCACGTTGGTGTTGCTCTTGTGGTTCGGCTCGGGCTTGGCTTCAGCCTTGCTTTCCCAGCTCTTCTGCAAGTTATTCACAGGCGCGGCACCCTGTACCGGCGCTCTGGCGACAGCAACAGGATGGGGACGATTGCCTATATCAAAACGCAGGGCGGGGCCGTCGACCCCGCAGAGTTCGTTGATGATGCCGTTAACCCGGATGAGATACTTGTCTCGTACCCAGTCCAGAACAAAGCGATTCGGTGCATACAGGGTCAGAGTATTGTCACTCAACTCCGCTTGAAGCGGCCGGATCCACATGCTGAATTCTGCCGAGGGCAACTCATCTTGCAGCCGGTTAAGGCACTGCTGCCATAGCGAAGCAGTCACTCTAAACTCCTGTCGATTGATTAACTAAAGACCGGCTATTCTACGTTTTTAGCCGCCGGATCTCCAGCCATCGCCCGGTGGATCCAGCAAATAAGATCCTTGACTTTCAAGGATCCAGCGCCTTTGGATCGGATTTCATCCCCAAAGTTACCCACAGCTTGATCCACCGTCCGGATTGGTCGATCCCGAGCTTCTCTCCTGTTATTTCATATAACCAAATGTCATTTATTTTTTAAATTTTATTCCAATAACATCAGGGCCAAACCAGTTATTACAACTACAAATACAAGACATTGAGAGAGAGAAACACCATGAAAACATCCATCAAACTGATTTCCGGCGCAGCCATCCTGCTCGCCACCCTGTCCGGTCAGGCCATCGCCCAGGAGACCATCAAGGTCGGCATGTCTGGCAAATATTTCCCGTTCACCTTCGTCAAGCAGGACAAGCTGCAGGGCTTTGAAGTGGATATGTGGAACCAGATCGGCGAGCGTACCGGCTACAAGGTCGAATTCGTGACCGCCAGCTTCTCCGGCCTGTTTGGCATGCTGGAAACCGGCCGCATCGATACCATCTCCAACCAGATCACCATCACCGACGAGCGCAAGGCGAAGTACGACTTCTCCCAGCCTTACGTCTATGACGGCGCCCAGATCGTGGTACGCAAGGGCAACAGCACCATCCACGGTATCAAGGATCTGGAAGGCAAGAAGGTGGCCGTGAACCTGGGTTCCAACTTCGAAGAGCTGCTGCGCAAGAACGACCCGAACAAAAAGATCGACATCCGCACCTATGACTCCGCCTTCGAGCAGGATGTCGCCCTGGGTCGCATCGATGCCTTCGTGATGGACCGCGTCTCCACCGCCCAGCTGATCAAAGAGTCCAAGCTGCCGCTGCAACAGGCTGGCGCACCGTTCGAGACTATCGAGAACGCCCTGCCCTTCCTGAAGACCCCGGAGAAACAGGCGCTGCTGAAGAAGGTCGACGAGGCACTGACTGCCATGCGCAAGGATGGCTCCCTGCGTCAGATCTCCGAGAAATGGTTCGCTTCCGACATCACCGACAAATAAATGATGGAATTTGACCTCGAATACACGCTGGGGCTGTTTCCCATCCTGCTCAAATACCTGGGCACCACGATGGAAATGGCCCTGTGGGGATTCGTGCTGGCACTCGTACTCTCGCTGGCCCTGGCGATAGTACGGGTGTTTCGCGTCCCCGCGATTCACTGGCTGGCGATGCTCTATATCTCGTTCTTTCGGGGTACACCGCTACTCGTTCAGCTGTTCCTGCTCTACTACGGACTGCCGCAACTGTTCCCGATCTTCGTGGGGATGGATGCCTTTACTGCCGCCATCGTCGGTCTGACCCTGCACTTCGCCGCCTATATGGCCGAGTCGATCCGCGCAGCCATCCTCGGCATTCACAAAAGCCAGATGGAAGCGGCGCTCAGTATCGGCATGAGCCGTTATCAGGCGATGCAGCGGATCATCCTGCCGCAGGCGGCCCGTATCGCCACCCCGTCGCTGATGAACTACTTCATCGACATGATCAAGAGTACCTCGCTGGCATTCACGCTGGGGGTGGCCGAGATCATGGGCAAGGCGCAAATGGAAGCCTCCTCCTCCTTCAAGTTCTTCGAGAGCTTTATGGCGGTGGCGCTGATCTACTGGGTAGTGGTGATCTTCTTTACCCGCTTGCAGCATCTGCTGGAAATTCGTCTTAACCGTGCCTATTAAAGGAGGGCTCTCATGATCAAGCTAACCGGCCTCTCCAAGGCATATCACGGCAATCAGGTGCTCAACGGTATCGATCTGGAGGTCAAAAAGGGGGAAATTGTCGTCATTATCGGTCCCTCCGGCACCGGCAAGTCGACCCTGTTGCGCTGCCTGAACCTGCTGGAGACCCCGGATGCGGGCACCCTTGCCATCGACGATCTTGAGCTGAATCTGGCCAAGGCCAGCGAACAGCAGGCGATCGAGCTGCGCAAACGGGCCTCCTTCGTGTTCCAGAACTACGCCCTGTTTGCCAACAAGACGGCGCTCGACAACATCGCCGAAGGGCTGATCACCGTCTGGAAGCAGCCAAAAGCGGAGGCCCGCGCCACAGCGCTCGGCATCCTCAAGGACATTGGCCTCGCCGACAAGCAGGATGCCTATCCGGCCTCCCTCTCCGGTGGCCAACAACAACGGGTCGGCATTGGCCGCGCCATGGCGGCCCACTCCAAGGTGATCCTGTTTGATGAGCCCACCTCGGCCCTCGATCCCGAGTGGGTCGACGAGGTTTTGGGACTGATGAAAGAGTTGGCCCGCCAGCACCAGACCATGGTGGTGGTGACCCATGAGATTGAATTTGCTCGTGATGTTGCCGATCGGGTGATCTTCATGGAAGGGGGGCGGATCGTCGAGCAGGGCCCGCCGGATCAGATATTGGTCGATCCCAAGGATCCCCGTACCCGGGAGTTCTTGCGGAAAGTCCTTAAATAGCTCTCTCTTTGGCGGCCTGGCCGCCTTTTTTATTGAGGGATCCCTTGTTTAACCCCGGGTTGCCAGTATAATCCGGAGCCCTTGATCCTCTGGATCCTCACGCTCGGCAGTGGCCTTTTCAAGACCATGGCAGGATGAGAGGGAACGGCGGATTGACTAAAAGCCGAACTCTGTTTAGAATTCGGCCTCTTTTGCTAGTCGTCACACGCTATAGCTGGCGCGTCGGCTAAGTGTGACAATCAAAACTGTACAGAAATACGGAATCGAATCATGAAACGTACTTTTCAACCGTCCAACCTGAAGCGCAAGCGCTCTCACGGTTTCCGCGCCCGCATGGCAACTGCCAACGGTCGTAAAGTTCTGGCCGCTCGTCGTGCCAAGGGTCGTGCCCGTCTGGTAGTTTAATGCCTACCCAGCACACCTTCTCTCGGGAGTTACGTCTGTTAACTCCCGAACACTTCAAACGCGTTTTCGCCGAGCCTGTCCGGGCTGCTTCCCCGCAAATTACGCTTCTCGCCTGCCCCAATTCACTCGAACACCCTCGTCTTGGTCTCGCTGTGCCCAAAAAAGCACTCAAGCGTGCCGTCTGGCGTAACCGTGTCAAACGGGTGGTCCGGGAAAGTTTCCGCCTCAAACAACATCAGCTGCCCGCTATCGACATCGTGGTGATCGCCAAGGCCGGTGTGAAAGAGATGGATAACGAGGAACTGTTCAAGTTACTGGAAAAGCTATGGCGCACTCTGTCACGCCGTTGCAATGGGTAGCTATCAAACTGATACGCCTGTATCAGCTAATCATTAGCCCTCTGCTCGGGCCGCGCTGCCGTTTTACTCCAACTTGTTCCCAATTTGCGATAGAAGCCATCCGACTTCACGGTTTCATAAAAGGCGTTTGGTTAGCTAGCAAACGTCTATTAAAATGCCATCCCTTATCCGAGGGTGGTTATGACCCGGTTCCGCAACCAAAGCGAAGAAACTGAAGACTATGGAATCACAACGCAATCTACTCCTGATCGGTTTGCTGTTCGTGAGCTTTCTGCTCTGGCAACAGTGGGAGTCCGACAAGGCTCCGAAGCCGGCCCCGACTACCGTGGCCCAAACCGAACATTTCGTACCTGAAGCCGGTCAGACCGGTGATATTCCTCAGGTTTCCGAGCAAGCCAACGCGACTGCCGCACGCAAGCTGATCACCGTCTCCTCTGACGTGCTCAAGCTGACCCTGGATACCCAGGGTGGTGACGTCGTGTCTGCCGAACTGCTGTCTCACAAACTGGAAGAGGGCAAGGACCAACCGTTCGTGCTGCTGACCAGCAAGCCTGAGCACCTCTATATCGCCCAGAGCGGTCTGGTGGGTCGCAACGGTCCGGACAGTCAGGCCGAAGGTCGTCCTACCTATGAAGCCGCCCAGACCAGCTATCAGCTGGCCGATGGTCAGGATCAAGTCGTCGTTCCGATGACCTGGACCGACAGCAAGGGCGTGGTCTTCACCAAGGAGTTCATCCTAAAGCGTGGCGACTATGCCGTTGGCGTTGATTACAAGATCGACAACAAATCTGCCGAGCCGGTTCAGGTGCAGTTCTATGGCCAGCTGAAGCAGACCGTAGCAACGCCGAAGGATCAGGAAGGTCATGCCATGGTAGCCAGCGCTTACCGTGGTGGTGCCTTCTCCACTGAAGATACCCGCTACAAGAAGTACACCTTCGACGAGATGAAGGATGCCGACCTGAACAAGACCACCAAAGGTGGTTGGGTCGCCATGCTGCAACACTACTTCGTCTCTGCCTGGGCACCAAATGCCGACGATACCAACAGCTTCTACAGCCGTGTGATCCCTGGTAAAGGCCAGGCCATCATCGGTTACAAGGCGCCGCTGGTTGACGTGGCTGCCGGCCAGCAGGCTGAAGTGACCAGCAAGCTGTGGGTCGGTCCCAAGCTGCAAGACCAGATGGCCAAGGTGGCTAACCACCTCGACCTGACCGTCGACTACGGCTGGCTGTGGTTCATCGCCCAACCGCTGCACTGGCTGCTGACCGTGTTCCACGGTTTCGTCCAGAACTGGGGTCTGGCCATCATCATGCTGACCCTGCTGGTACGCGGCATCATGTTCCCGCTGACCAAGGCCCAGTACACCTCCATGGCCAAGATGCGCATGCTGCAACCCAAGATTGCGGCCCTGCGCGAGCGCTTCGGCGATGACCGCCAGAAGATGTCTCAGGGCATGATGGAGCTGTACAAGAAGGAGAAGGTCAACCCGCTGGGTGGCTGCCTGCCGATCCTGGTTCAGATGCCGATCTTCATCGCCCTCTACTGGGCACTGATGGAGTCCGTTGAACTGCGTCACGCGCCGTTTGCCCTGTGGATCACTGACCTGTCAGTGAAGGACCCCTTCTTCGTGCTGCCAATCCTCATGGGTGCCTCCATGTGGTATCTGCAGAAGATGAGCCCGACCACCGTAACCGACCCGATGCAGCAGAAAGTGATGCAGTTCATGCCGATCATCTTCACTTTCATGTTCCTCTGGTTCCCGGCTGGCCTGACTCTCTACTGGCTGGTGAGCAACGTCATCTCCATCATCCAGCAGACCATCATCTATCGTCAGCTGGAGAAGAAAGGACTGCATTCACGCAGCTAATCTTCCCGTGATGACAAAAGAGGCGGCCTTCGGGCCGCCTTTTTTATTACAATGTCTCCCACTACGTTTTCCTATCAGCGAACAAACGAGCCAAGCAAGATGACAACAGATACGATCGTGGCCCAGGCCACCGCGCCAGGCCGTGGTGGCGTCGGCATAGTCCGGGTCTCCGGCCCCGCCGCCGAACAGGTCGCCGGGATAGTGCTCGGCAAGCTCCCGCGGGTGCGCTACGCCGAATATCTGCCGTTCAAGGATGAGCAAGGCCAGGTACTGGATCAGGGCATCGCCCTGCTGTTCAAAGCACCCAACAGCTTCACCGGCGAGGATGTGCTGGAGCTGCAGGGCCACGGCGGCCCCGTCATCATGGACATGCTGATCCGCCGCATTCTGAAAATCGACGGCATTCGTCCTGCCCGCCCCGGCGAGTTTAGCGAGCGCGCCTTCATCAACGACAAGCTGGATCTGGCCCAGGCCGAAGCTATCGCTGACCTTATTGAAGCCTCCAGCGAACAGGCCGCCCGCAGCGCCATGCACTCCCTGCAGGGGCAGTTCTCCAGCAAAATCCAGCAACTGGTGGAGAGCCTGATCCGGCTGCGCATCTATGTGGAAGCGGCCATCGACTTCCCGGACGAGGAGATCGACTTCCTCTCCGACGGCAAGGTGGCGGGCGACCTCTACGCCATCATGTCCGAGCTGGACGACGTGCGCGGGGAAGCCAAACAGGGCGCCCTGCTACGGGAAGGGATGAAGGTGGTGATCGCCGGTCGTCCCAACGCCGGCAAATCGAGCCTGCTAAATGCCCTGGCGGGCCGCGAGTCAGCCATCGTCACCGAGATTGCCGGTACCACCCGCGATGTGCTGCGCGAGCATATCCATCTCGATGGCATGCCGCTGCACATCATCGACACCGCCGGTCTGCGCGACACCCAGGACAAGGTGGAGCAGATCGGTATCGAACGCGCCTGGGCCGAGATCGAACAGGCCGACCGGGTGCTGTTTATGGTGGATGGCACAACCACAGACGCGGTTGACCCGCGGGAGATCTGGCCGGAATTTGTTGATCGGTTGCCAAAAAATATCGGCCTCACCGTCATTCGCAACAAGGCCGACCTGACCGGCGAGGATCTGGCACCGAGCCAGGAGCAGGGCCACGCCGTCTACCGCATCTCCGCCAAGACCGAGCTGGGGCTGCCTGCCCTGCGCGAGCACCTGAAAGCCTGCATGGGCTTCCAGGGCAACACCGAAGGGGGCTTTATGGCCCGCCGCCGCCATCTGGATGCGCTGGAGCGTGCCGCCGAGCGCCTGCTGGTAGCCAAAGAGCAGCTGGAAGTGTTCGTGGCTGGCGAGCTGGTGGCCGAAGAGTTGCGCCTGGCGCAGGAGTCCCTCTCCGAGATCACCGGTGAATTCAGCTCCGACGATCTGCTGGGTCGTATCTTCTCCAGCTTCTGCATCGGCAAGTAATGTGGTGAAAAATCAGCAATAAAAAGCAGCCAGTGAGAACATAAGGCATTGTAAATATTGGACTTTGTTTTTTACTGGCTATTCTTGCCTGATCTTGTTTCGTGAGAATTTACCCCGAGAGTACCCCAAAGTAACCTCTTGGGGTACTTTTGGGGGACACTTATGAAGATCAGCATCGAATACCGCGCACCGGACGCCGAAGGCAAGCGCGCTCTGCGCTTAACCTACTACGCCGGCTCCTACCTTGACCAAACCACGGGCATCCGCAAGCACAAACGCAGCAGAGAGACCCTGGATCTCTTCCTGTACGACAAGCCGCGTACCCCAGCACAGCGGCTCCACAACAAAGAAACCCAGCGAGCAGCCGAAGCCATCCGCGCCAAGCGACTCTTCGAGTACGAGACTGGTAAACACCATCTGGATTTCTCGAACGCCTACAAGGCCAGCTTCTTCGAGTACTTCCAAGAGGTTACAGACCAAAAAGCGGCAGGCAGCAAGAGCAACCACTCCATCTGGATATCAGCCCTCAAGCATTTACGCCAGTACCATAAGCTGCCGGAGCTGACTTTCGAGGAAGTAGATCAGCTGTTCCTGGAGGGGTTTCGGCATTACCTGATGCACAAGGCCCGCACCAAAAGCGGCACACCACTGAGCCGCAACACCCAAAGTGCCTATTTCAACAAGTTAAGGGCGGCCCTGAACCAGGCTGAGCAGGAACGGCTGCTACCGGATAATCCGGTACGACGTGTCAAAGCAATCCAGGGGGAGAAGAACAAACGGGTTTACCTGACCGAAGACGAGGTACGAGCCCTGGCCCAGGCCGAGTGCCGGTACGACGTTCTTAAGCGCGCCTTTCTGTTCTCTTGTTGCACTGGCTTGCGCTGGTCCGACATTCACAAGCTGACCTGGGCAGAGCTGGAGCCCTTCTATGGCCATTACCGTATCGTATTCACCCAGAAAAAGACCAGCGGCCTGCAATACCTGGATTTGAATGACATGGCGATGCAGCTGATGGGGCGCCCAGGCAAGGCAACAGAGCGGATCTTCAAGGGCCTAAAATACTCGGCTTGGCACAACATGGAGCTCACCCGGTGGGCGTTGCAGGCGGGTATAACCAAGAAGGTAACCTTCCACAGCGCGCGTCATACCTTCGCCGTCATCCAGCTTAACCGCGGCGTCGATATCTATGCCCTTTCCCGCTTGCTGGGGCACAGTGAGCTGAGAACCACCGAGATCTACGCCGACATTCTTGAATCGCGGCGCCGAGATGCCATGCTCGATTTCCCCAATGTCTTGGGGTGATAGAAGCACCCTCGACAAGATCATGGCCAGGAAGAGCCAACAAATAGGCCAGCGCAACCATGCGCTGGCCTAGATTATCTTAGATAATATAGATCGGATTTCAGGATCGCCCTGCAGCCCAAGCGGTAACTGGGTTTCACTGAATTGGCTTGTGACCGTTATCGTGAACTTTGTGACCACTTTCGTGATAGTTTGTGACCGTTATCGTGATAGTGCAGGCCGGCCGATGGTAAACCGCCCCTTGGCATGTTCACTGATTGACCAACCCAGTTCAGCCAGTTCATACAGTGCCTTGCGAACTCGCGATTGCCGCTTTCGGTTGGTGGCCGCGCTGGACTTATCAGGAAAAGCGTAAGAGACCAGTTTATCTAAACCTACTGGCTTGCTGCGGCCACAATCAATCCAGGCACAAAGCCGCTGATGCAATATCCGGGCAGTGCTACTACGCAGTTGCCGTACCTCAGCCAGATCGATATAGGTATATCGGCCATTACCCAATATGGCATTGGTCAGCAATGGATTAAGCGCCACAAAGAGCCTATCGGTCAGGGGATCGCTGGCATAGTTCGCCAGCAGACGAAAACCACTACGCAAGCCTGCTACCTGTGCTATTACCGACACCTTCCACAACCGCTCGACAGTGCGACGCACCGTATTGGTGTCACGAGGGTTTGCGTAACCAATCTCCTTGGCCAGTTTGCGCAAGCTGCTTTTGACTACCAAGACATCCTGCTGGTTGGCAATCCCACGCAGCTGAAGTAGGTCTCGTAATATCTCTCCGGTTTCACCACTCGCAATAGTCCCAATCTTGCCACTTTCTGATTCAAGCCCAGCTAGGGCAACCAACCCTTGGAGTACGCGCAAATCGTCAGCCCCCAAGGGTTCTGGCCCAGAAAACTCAATCTGATTACCGTTATCCAAACGGTAAATCACCTCCAGCTTGTCACGGCGGCGTTGGCCATTCGAGATCGCCCTAAACAACCCGGGAGCAAGGCAGTGCATATGGTCGTGCCGGGCATGAGTCAATTCAAAGCAAGGCACGTTTGCCCCCAGCCCAGTGTATTTCGTCAAAACCAGCGGGGTACAGCACGCCACCTTCCTTCCGCTCCAGCCAGCGCTCCGGTAGTGGCGGCCCATAATTGCTTTTGCTTACCCCAAACCGCACGTAAAGCTGGCTCTTCTCTGCCGATACGCCCAGCTTCTGCGCCTCTTTCTTGGTCATAGTGGCGAGATAGGCCTGCCAGCGAACGTTGTCCACCAGTACCGACGAACCACGGCTTGCCTGCTGCAGATCGCCAGCTTCTTGGAATACCGCAGATTTACTGGTGTGGTGTACAAACAACACAGCGCATCCCTTCAGCATGGCCAGCCGTTCCAGCTGACCCAGCACCAGTGTCATAGCACAGGCTGCATTCTCATCAGCATCGTGAAAGCGTCTCAGTGTATCGATAACCACCAACCTGACCCCCTCAGCCCACATAGCAATCGCTTCCCACCAATGGCTATCCAGCACATTCGGACTGGCTCCCTGAAGCGATATCAAACGAAGGTCTCGTTCAACGTTGGCACGAAGTTCAGCATCAAGGCCTCCGCCCAAGGCAAACAAGCGCTGGTGCAGTACAGGCCAAGGGTCCTCAGCAGGCAGGTAGAGCACAGCCCCCCTGCCCAGATTGCCAAGCCCAATCCAATCCGGCCCACCGGATATCTGCATTGCTAGTTGCAATGCCAACATCGATTTGCCCACCCCTCCCGGTGACACCAACGCACCAACGCAGCCAACAGGCAGCCCCGGGAGGACAAAATCGAGGGGTTTCGGAGGTTCAATAAAAGCCGACCGGAGATCCTGGGGGCAGAGAGATGTAATCAGATCCTGTGTCATACCCACCTCACAACCGCCCATGGCTAGCTTGCCGCACACGCTTGGTTACATGCTCAGTAAGTTCGGCGTCTGGTGAAATGCGGTGGGAGAGCAGCCAGTCCAGCAGCTCAACGCGCTTGAAGTAGATTTTTTTGCCTTGTGGCTTGTAATGCGGCAGACGCTTTTCACTGGTCAGCCGGTACACATAGCAGATAGAAACCCCCAACAACTCAGCGCACTCCTCGGCAGAAAGCACCTCTTTTTGCGCCTGTCCTTGCTGGATTACCAACTGCTTAAGCTCATAAAGCTCTTTCAGGATTGCCCCATTCGGATCACTGAAAACTGACGAATTTTGTTCGCGCATGCAGATTGTCTCCTAGTTACAAACATCAGCATGCAAGAGCGTACCGGGGACCTAACGAAATCCAGACCGCTGTAAGTGCCCGTTTTGGGCACTTACAGCGTTTTCTGGAAAATTTTCGGATGTGAAATTTAAGATGGAAACAAGAAGGGGGTGGGGCAAATGACACTTTGGCGAGAGACCGCCAGTAAAGTCATCAGGCTCCACTAGGTTGGCTATCCCAAGCCAACCACAGGATCAACGATGGCTCATCTCTTCGATCCAACGGCCAACGCCATCAGGATCGGCAAGCAGCTGAGCGAGCGGCAGATGGTTGGAGCACAAGGCGAGCTGGCCGCACTCCTCACTTTGCTTCCAATCCGGTTGATGAAGGGGCCAAGGCACCGGGCGCCACAGCTCATCGAAATGCTTGTCGCTATCTTCCAGACAACGGAACAGACTCACTTCAACAATGGCTTGGCCATCAAGTTGCAGAGGGTCTGGCTGGCCTTTTACCCCTGCCCGCAGCACTGAGGTATGGCGAAAATCGCTATCAATGTAAAGGCGGAAAGCCAGAGTGATATCGTTCTTTTCGGCCGTATCGCCACCCCAATCACGGTAACAATGGGTAGAAGCAAACAGTGGCAGATAGTCCCATGCCCAGCTGCTGGAAGGGCAGGTTCCTGAGCGGCAGGGGCGGCTATTTTCGCTGGGCTCCCAATACCAGAACTCAGCGTCAAGCGCCTGACTGGCGATCTGATCGAATAGTGGGAGGATACGCTGATAAAAACCGGCTGCGAGTCGGTGGGCTTGTTGCAGTTGGGTCACCAGCTGGGTGGTCTGTTCAAGATCGTGTTGCATGGCGGCATCCTTAGCCAAAGTCAGTGATTCAAAAAAGAGAAATCGGGGCGAGAGAGGTGCAATGTCCCGGCATAGTCGAGCAGAGCAGCCCAACCAGTAGGTTCAGCCGGTGGGGGAGTTTCCCGCTCAGACATCACCCCGCAATCCAGGTCCAGCTGCCCTGCGTAGGCAAACAACGGTGCCCATTCAGGCACCACCGAGACCATGCCAAACAGCTCAAACGCCTGCAGCCACTCATCGCGAATGGCGCGATCCTGACGGCAGGATTCAAACTCGGAGGCAGTTTGCAGATAGCGGCGCAGTGGCTCCCATTCACGCAAGGTCATCTGGACAAAGCGTTCGGGCAGCTCTGGGCGAGACAGCGGGGCGCTAGGGATATTGCCGAGAGCCACGTAATAGAGCCGGTCTTCATAGTCATCAAACTCGGCTTCACTGATCACAGCATTGACCTGCGCCAGCCACTGCTCCCGATACTGGTCGCCACCGAACGGAGGCTTCACCTCGATAACCACCAGCGCGTCGTCAAAGTGGAGCAGCACATCGGGCTCGACATAACGGCGATCCTGCAGCGATGCCAGTTTTGGCCACAACTCCAACCGTTGAAAGGTGGCCGGGTCTAGCGGATTGTCACCGAGTAGAAAGCGCAGTAAGGCTCTCAGTGCGCCGTCCGATAGGTGGGGCAGACGGCCAAAGAAGGTAGCAGTCAGCAGATCTTCGCTGCCTTTGAACAGGTCGCGCCAGCGCAGGGATTCCCCTTCCCGCTCGATACGGCCAGCCTTGCCATGCAGGATTGCATGTAGCATCGCAACTCCTTGTAATATTGATATTTCAAGCAGGCTCTCACATAGCTGAAAAGCCTTCGAGATCCTGCTTCAATACCCACTCGACTACCAGCCTATCCGTCACAAAATGGGGTAAAAATGTTTGACTGAATGAGGGCGTCTCTTTAAGGTTGCCCGCAACATGACCCCGGCCGCTTGGTTGCTTTGCAACTTACGCCGGGGTTGTTTTTTTGAATCTGTCTTTGTGTCGGCATACACGCCTTATTACTTCGCCATACAGCCAGTCGGTTGCTAATCATCGGGGTAACCGTTACACTTTGCGCATCTCATCTACCAGCCTTTGGCGTCAGCGTAGAAGGAGTTACGGCCCCGTCCTCTCCGGAGGGCGCGGCCAGCTTAATTCCCTCCCCTAGCAGTCAATAACTCCCATACCGTTCCCAGCGCTTGTTGTACTTGCGCCGTTCGTGCTCATGTTCGATGAAAAATGCCGTCCACGGCAGGATATATTCTCCGCGATCATCCAGCACGACGAGGTAGCCTTCTGCTTCAAACCAGATATGGATGCGTTGCAGCTTGCCACGAGGCTCAGCCCACACCTTCAGCTCAGGATCGCTATCATTCTCGATGATGGGCTTGGGCCAGCGGATGCGTTCGCATCGACGTAAATCGGGTTCTCGCTCTGCTTCAACTTCTCCAGTTGAAATCATGTGCCAGAAGGTCGCTGATTTCCCGGCATATTCAGGATAACGTTTCAAACCAAGACGCTTGCCTCTGAACTCGGGTTTGTTGAGTACAAAGTCTTGTTCGAAGGCCGCATAAACAGCAGAGAAAAAACGCCCCCAATCACCGCCAGAGGCGGTCATCAGAATGAGGTCAGGTAGCCATATAGGTTGCATCACCATCCACCCCTGCTGCACCAGACCATCAGATTGAACTTGCTCTCTCGCAGAAGGGTATTGTGTGTCAGCTTGTAACCACTTCGTTGCCGTATTCTTTCAATCAACGCCAGCTTGGCTTGGCTGCTGGTCAACCCTCGATGCAGATAGCTCAGGGCTCCGATCAAAAGATCCGCAACTTGCAGCAACTCAGCTTCATGAGAGTGGATCCGCTGTACCCGATGAATGATTTTCTTCGAGTAGTCATACGTGTTATTGCACAAAACATCATGCAACTTGCTGATCTTCTCATGCCCCAAGGTGTCCTTGATATCGATATAGACTCGATAGCCATTCTGCGGCTCAAAGATCGTCTTCAGCATGACGAAATACATTTTGTAGTACCAGTCGTCATGACTCTGCCCAAACGCTTCATGATTTAGCTGTGATTTATCCGGGATAACCAGACCACGAAAGTGAAGGTCATCATCATCGAAAAAGTAATCCAGCAGGTCACGATAGAAGGAGAGTTTCGACTGACTAACCTTGGTCCACTTCACCTCGAAATCCGGCGCCAGCCCGTGCTTTTGCTTGATCTCCCGCAAGCGACGCACGATCTCGTGGCGCTTATCCAGCGGACACCATACAGCCCCAAGCACCATGGCCGATTGACCATCGTTCTCCAGATGGCAGGACTCATCGCAATAGACATTAAATATGCGGCTCATCAGGCAAGGGCTCCTTCCACTAACACTCGGCCAAGGCAAGCTGGGTCTGCTGGCTGGTTTGCAGGCGGGCTTTAAGTTGATCGCAGATTGCAAATAAATCATTGACCCTACTGACAATACGAATGAACTCTTGAGTCGGAGGGCATGGGACTAAAATATTGCTTAATATTTCCAGATTAATATTTTTCTGTGCTGTAGAAGGAGCAAATCGCTCTAAATTTTCCTTTGCTGTACGGATGAATAAATCAAAATAAACCACTGGCAAACTTGATTCATAAGGGGTGTATCCCACAATACTATCAGGAAAACATGCATCAAACCCTAATATTCCCGTATCAGCAATATTTGCTGCAATTGTGATGCACAGAGTTCCTTTTGGCCACAGCTGACTTTGAGCTAAACCTATCTCATTATACATAGCAGTGTAAGACTCAATTACGCCATCAGCCCGGGCTACATCTCCAGTTTGAACAAGGGGAATAGTCCCATTAACGTATAGCTTGGGGTCATTTCTTGGACGATGCTTAGATTTTCCTCGTGCTAATTCACCTAAGTCAGGCAAGCGGCACCATTCCCACCCTTGTGGCAGTTTAAACGGCTTTTCTTCTTCGCTGATCGCAGGTAGCGGTTTCTCTTTTTTGATTTTCTTCTCTTTGACCAGCTGGGCTTTTTCGGCGGCGATACGCGCCAGCAGGGCGGCGGCGGGTTCATCGCTCGGGTCTTGTGGTACCAGCTTGCCCATCACTGCCAGTTGCAGGATTGTCTGTTTCAAGGCGTCGATGCTGGCCTCTGTGGTAAATAGGGTATCGAAGTGAGTGCTTAGCCGCGCCCAGTTTTGCGCCAACTCGTCGGCATCGCAGGAGTCTGTCAGTGAGCCCTCAGCGGCAGCCGCAGGCTGCAATAAAGAGCCGAGCAGGGTCTCTACCAGCATCTGATGGGCAGCCAGCTGTGATTCGCTGCGCTGCTCCAGCTGGTCGCAGAGGGCCATTAACTCATCCACTTTGGCAACGATGCGATGCTGTTCAAAAATAGGGGGAAGTGGAACAGGTAGTGCTTCCCACTTTCCTTTATTCAAAATAGCAATTGTAGTGCTAGATGAGTTTTCCCAAGCTAGTGCTTGAAAATATCTACTGCTTAGGCATCTATGCAAGAACTCATAAATCTCAATGTATGGGGTGATCGAGTTTATCTGCTGATTAAAGGCACATACCTTATCAATTTTATTACACTTCCCTATTGTTCCAATACAGACCATCAAGATTGAACCTGAAGGCGCTAGTCTACCAAGTTGCTCAGCACCTAGAGTTGATAGACCTTCATTGTCGTAAACAATCGAAGTGTCACTAATATCCCCTGGTTTAATGAATGGAATATCATTTCCAAAGAAATTTGGATTTGATTTGCTTGGCGTACCACCTGTTTGAGTATACCCAATAGAGCCCAGCCTTTGCCATGTCCATCCTTCCGGCAATTCAAACGGCTTCTCTTCCTCGCTAATTTCCGGCAAGGCCTTGGGCTTTTTAATTTTCCCCTCTTTCACCAGCCGAGCCTTTTCGATGGCAATGCGTTCCAGCAGGACTGAGGCCGGTTCATCGCTGGGGTCTTGCGGTACCAGTTTGCCGCGCACCGCCAGCTCCAGGATCAGCTCACGCAGCTTTTTGATGCCGGTCAGTTCCAGCTTGCTGTTGCTGCCGCGCCCGGCACTGCTTTTGGGGCGCACCGCCGCAGTCCAGAGATCCAGGTGGTCGGTAATCAGATTCTCGATCGCCATTATGCCTGCCCCCCTTGCTTGGCCGCACCTTTGCCCACAGCGTCGCCCAAAATGGCTTTTAGCTGGTCACGCAGGGTCTGGATTTCAGCCTGCTCTGAGGCATAGCGAACCAGCAGTTCGTCAGGATCGTGGCTTATCTGCTCGCCGACATGGGGGTTTTTGATATCGAGGTTAAAGTTGCGCTCGATAATGGTCTTGATACTGACCTTCCAGGCTTGCTCGTTCTCAACCCGGGCAGCAAAACTGTCCGCCTCATCACCCCACCAGGCAATCTCGGCTTCGAACTCCTCGAACTTCATCGGTTTGGTCTTGCTGTAGTTCTTCACCCCAGCCGGATAGGGGTGCTCGTAGAACCAGACATCCTTGGTGGGCTGGCCCTTGGTGAAGAAGAGGATATTGGTCTTGATGCCGGTATAGGGGGCAAACACGCCGTTGGGCAGCCGCACTATGGTGTGCAGGTTGCACTCGCTGGTGAGCAGTTGCTTGATCTTGGTTTTGACCCCTTCGCCAAACAGGGTGCCATCGGGCAGCACCACGGCGGCGCGACCGCCCTTTTTCAGGACTTCGATGATCAGCTGCAGGAACAGGTCGGCGGTCTCGCGGGTGCGCAGATCGGCAGGGAAGTTCTGCTCGATACCATCCTCTTCGGTGCCGCCAAAGGGCGGGTTGGTGAGGATCACGTCGATATCGCTGTCCCAGCTCGACAGCGGCTTGTCGAGGGTGTTGCCGTGGCGAATTTGCACCGGCACCTCGATACCGTGCAGCAGCATATTGGTGGTGCAAAGGAGGTGTGGCAGTTGCTTCTTCTCAACCCCCAGGATCTGCTGTTGGAGGGTCTGGTGGTCGGCAGCGGTCTCGACATAGTGCTCTTTGACATGATCGAAGGCACAGGCGAGAAAGCCGCCGGTCCCGCAGGCCGGGTCCATGATCCGCTCGCCGAGTTTGGGGTCGATACGATTGACCATAAAGCGGGTGACGGCGCGGGGGGTGTAGAACTCGCCCGCGTTACCGGCGCTTTGCAGGTCGCGCAGGATCTGCTCGTAGATATCGCCAAACAGGTGGCGCTCGCTGCTGTCGGTAAAGTCGATCTCGTTAAGCTTGTTGATCACCTGCTTGAGCAGGGTGCCGTTTTTCATGTAGTTGAAGGCATCGCTGAACGCCTCTTTCACCACATAGCCACGGGGGTTGAGATCGATATTGGCAGGCTGGTTTTTCAGGCTGTCGAACAGATCGTTGTTGACGAAATCGAGCAGGGCATCACCGGTTAATCCTTCGCTATCGGCCGCCCAGTTGCGCCACAGGAAGCGCTCGGGGATGGGGCAGCGGTAGTTATCCTGCTCAAACTCCAGCTCCTCTTCCTGGGCGTCGAACACTTTCAAAAACAGCAGCCAGGAGAGCTGGCCGAGGCGCTGGGCATCACCGTCGATACCGGCGTCCTTGCGCATGATGTCCTGAATGGATTTGATGACTGAGCTGATGGATGACATGGGATTCTCTGCTTTTTACAAAAATGGTGACGAATACAGGGGCGAATGCGTCAGGAAGATCGATCAAACAAGCGGCCATCATTGGAATGGCCGCATTGTGGTTCGGTTGCAGCCCTGGCGTCAGGCGCTCTGCTGCTCGCGGTAAATTTCTTGTTCCAGTTCGGTGATGGCCTGCTCGAACTGTTTGGGGCCACCAAAACCCTTCTTGGCCAACTCCAGCGGGCGACCCAGCTCGGTAAAGGGGGCGACTTTTAGCGCATCCTTGGTCTCAATCTCGGTCACCCCCTGATCGGCATACTTGTCGAGCAGGCTGGTAAGCACCTGCTGGGCGGTGTCGTTGTACTTGGTGAAGTAATTGCGCTTTTTGACGTTGTTGGCCCGCTCACGGCGGGTCAGTGGCGGCTGATCGTATACCACGTGGCAGATAAGGTCGAACGGGTCGAGCTCCTTACCCACTTCCTGCTCCAACACCTCCCACAGCACGCCCGCCTGAGCCAATTCATCCATGATGGCTTGCTTGCGTTCGGCGGCTTGCCAACGTTTGGTGAACGCATCGAGGGTGGCAAACTCTTTGAGCAGGGTCTTCTTGGTGTAGTCCTTGAAGGATTCGGTCACCAACTTGCCATCGGCATCGTAATACTGCACCCGCTCGGCGATGACGCTGACCGCCACGCCGTTGACATAATACTTGCTGACTCCGGGCTCGGGGCCACCCAGCGGGCCTGTGCCCTGGCCAGCTGCGCCACTCTGGCCACCATCACTACCGGTCGTGTAGCTGCCGGGTTGTTCATCGACTCCGGGGGCAAACGGATCGCCATGGTCGCCGGGTTCATCGGCAGGCAGTGGATCGGCGCCATCGATGATATCGCCCAAGCCTTCATCCGGATTGTTGATGTCTGCCGGTTTGACCACCATGACGCGCTCCGGCTCACCGTCGAAACGGGGATCTGCAAACAGCTCGGTGGCCTTCTTGAAGTCGAGAATGGTGAACCAGAGCTTGCCGTACTTGTCGTCGATACGGGTGCCACGGCCGATGATCTGTTTGAACTTGGTCATGGACTGGATGTTTTGGTCCAGCACCACCAACTTGCAGGTTTTGGCATCGACGCCGGTGGTCATCAGCTCGGAGGTAGTAGCGATGACCGGATAGGGCTTTTTCGGGTTGATGAAGTTGTCGAGCTGGGCTTTGCCAAGGTCATCATCGCCGGTGATTTTCATCACATACCGATCATCTTTCAGCATCTGCTCGGGGTTAAGGTTCGCCAGCGCCCGTCGCATCCGGTCGGCATGATCGATGTCATTGCAGAACACGATGGTCTTGGCCATCGGGTCGGTTTTCTTGAGGTAGTTGGTGATGGTCTCGGCCACCAGCTGAGTACGCTCGTCGATCACCAGGGTGCGGTCGAAATCCTTCTGGTTATAGATACGGTCTTCAATCAGGTTGCCCTGTTTGTCCATCTGCCCTTTGGTGGGACGCCATCCCTGCAGATCGACATCGATATCAACCCGCACCACCTTGTAGGGGGCAAGAAAACCATCTTCGATCCCCTCTTTGAGGGAGTAGGTATAAACAGGGTCACCGAAGTAATCGGTGCTGGAGACGGTTTCGGTCTCTTTGGGCGTGGCGGTGAGACCAATCTGGGTGGCCGATGAGAAGTATTCGAGGATCTCGCGCCAGGCGCTGTCTTCGGCGGCGCTGCCCCGATGGCACTCATCCACCACGATCAGGTCGAAGAAGTCGGGTGAGACCTGCTTGAAGGCTTTCTGCAACTCTTCCGGCCCGGTGAGCGCCTGATAGAGGGCAAGGTGGATCTCATAGGCGGGGTCGATCGTGCGCCCGGTGACCTTGGTCATGGCCGAGCCAAAGGGCTGAAAATCATTGATCTTGGTTTGATCTACCAGAATGTTGCGATCGGCCAGAAACAGGATGCGCTTCTTGGCGCCCGCCTTCCACAAACGCCAGATGATCTGAAATGCGGTGTAGGTCTTGCCGGTGCCGGTGGCCATCACAAGCAATACTTTTGGTTTACCTGCAGCGATGGCTTCGACAGTCTTGTTGATGGCTTGCAGCTGGTAGTAGCGGGGAGATTTGCCGCTGCCATCTGAGTAATAGTCCTGACTGATGACAGGCAGCTGAGCCTGGGTGTAGCCCTTCCAGGTGCAGAGCTTGTCCCAAAGCTGGCCCGGGCTGGGGAAGTCCTCCAGCGCGATCTCGGATTCCAGCTTGGCCGGATTGGTCTTGTCATGAAATACGAAGCCATCGCCGTTGCTGGCGAACACGAACGGCACATCCAACAGACGGGCATAATCGAGCCCCTGCTGCATCCCCTTGCCAATCTCATGCTTGTTGGCTTTGGCCTCGATCACCGCCAGTGGCAAGCCCATCTTGTGATAGAGCACGATATCGGCCGATTTGACCTTCTTGCGTGCCGCCATCTGGCCGCGCACCACCACCTTGCCATCCCGCAGCTTCACCTCTTGGCGAACCTGGGTTAGGTCATCCCACCCAGCAGCCTTGATAGCAGGCAGCAGGTATTTCGAGATGATGTCGGCTTCGGTGAGGGTTGCTTTGTTGATCTCGGCCATGAGCACTCTTCCGGTCGGGGGACAATATTGCTCAAGATTCTCTCATAAATTCAGCCGGGTTTTATTGATTTCAGACTCATAAAGCAACATGGGGTGCTGCTCTTGATGGCATGCCTTCGGGTCAAGGAAACGTCTGGCAATGGCATAACTAGGTCGTAGTGAATGATTGTTGAAGGGCATCGCTTGAGTTAGTCCCATAGCAAGTCAGCCGGTTTGGCTCTCGCTGAATGCAGAGGCCTAGATTCCAGATAGATAGGAATCTGCCCCCATCAATTCCAGCACACCGGGTTTTCCCACTCACCTCAGACAGAGTGGCCAACATTCCAGAGCGAAAAACAGCACGAACATTCCAGATAGATGGGAAGGGCCCTATCAATATTCCAGGTGCTCGTTCTGAAGCGACATTCCACTATCTGGAATATCCGCACCAAGATTCCAGATAGATAGTTATGTGGAAAGGAATTGGACAGAGATTGGCCGGGGATAAGGGCGCTGATTCCACTGGTCAATAAGCCACTGGATTCCAGTATTCCAACTTTGTCACGAACGAACAAAATCAACATTTTCAATAAGTTGATTGAACACCAATACCTTCGGTGCCATGCTGAAATCATGTTCATTGGTGGAGTAACACGATGGATGCGTTCAGTTGGGGAATGGTAGGCTTGCTGGCCTTCTTCACGCTTGTCTTCGTGTGGAGTCTGTATAGCTACAAGGCGCATGCAAAAGAGAGACACCATGAAACCGATCGCTGATATAGCCCTCATGGCGGTGGTTGCGCTGGGCTTGATGGCACTTGGCGACACGCTGTTTGCATGGCTACTGATCTGCCTGCCACCGGTTTACTGGTGCTGGCCAATACTGGCCTGGGCCACCAGGCGCCCCATCACGGCCAGGTTGCAGTTAATGGCTCTTGCCGCACTCGCCTGCTGGCACTGGCCCGCCGGGCTGTTCACTGCGCTGAGCATCGCTCTTATCTGGACAGCGAAAACCCTCAAGACAACCCCACGCCCAAAACGCAAGGGTGGGCCGGTCATCAAAAATTACTACTTCTGGAGCTAACTGCGCGCCTCCTTGGCCACACTGGCGATAAGGTACCTTGAGCAACCAAGCATCTCCTGAATCGCGGAATAACTGTGGCCTGTCACCAACAGCCTGGCGATGTGCTGACGCTTCTTCTCATCCTTCTGCCTACCACGGTATTTCCCTTCATCTCTGGCCTTGGCAATACCCTGCTGCTGCCTGCGACGGCGATCTTCATAGTCTTTACGAGCGACGGCTGCGAGCATATCCAACAGCATGCCATTTACAGCCTGCAAAATGGCGCAGGTGAACTCGGAGCGGCTGTCCCCCTGTAATGCTACCCAGGAAGTCGGAAGCTCAGGAGAAACGATGGAGAGCTGTTTCTGTGCCAAAAGCTGCTTCAGTGTTTGCCAATCCGTCTGATTGAGACGGGCCAGACGATCAATCTGCTCTACCAGCACAATGTCACGATCTGCAGCGTCGCGGATCAGCCTCATAAGCTCAGGCCTGTCCAGCGTCGCTCCCGACTCATTCTCCACATAGAAACTGGCAATCTGATGGCCATGCTCAGCAGCAAAACCAATCAGAAGCTCTCGTGCCCGCTCAGCATCCTGTTCCACTGTCGATGCACGTAAATACGCCCGAATGAACATTGAAAACCCCATCGGTCTGTTTAAACTGGTTCCAAATTATTGGTTCAATATAAGTGGTTTCAATATGGTTTTCGAGAGGGAATTAAGTGGTTTTTATGGGGTATACCTTTTTAGAACCACTACATGACGCTCGAAACACAACCTTTCGATAGCCTTTTGATCTGACAGCACAAACTTTAAATGTGATCCGTCATCACAAAGTCGCTTTTGAGTTGTATTTGAGTATTTAAGCGACGTTGCTCACCATTCCTGATCTGCTGAATGGGATGCCAAAGGAGGAAATCTACAGAAGCTGGGCTTTGAGGTGAGTCATCTTTTCGACTCACCGAACAAGCCAGCAGCCAAGCGCAGCGCGGCAGGCTACTGGAAGTTACGTACAAAAGCCCAACCATGTGGCACCATACTAACCAGAACTCTGTCTCAAACGACCAAATGGCCGTACCAATATGAAACCCGACAGCGATGTTATTCACCAGCTGATTACCCTCGCCAACAGCAACCCCCAAGTGCAGGTGCTTTGGCTTTACGGCTCCCGTGCCAAGGGAACTGCAGGTTCTGCCAGCGACTGGGATCTGGCGGTGGCCTTTGATCCAATCAAACAGAGTGGACCACTGGGTACTGCACTGGAAAACCGCTTGCGCCCTGAACTGCTCGCGCTGGAGTGGCAACGTGCCCTGGGGTTGGCAGAGGGGAAACTTTCGGTCGTCGATATCAATCAGGCCCCGATTCCGTTGGCTTTTGCGGTAGTAGATGCAAATCGTCCTCTCTATAGCCGTGATGAGGGGCGGCGTTTGCAAGAGGAGGCGCGGATAATGTCGCAGATGGAACTTGGTTATCCCCATCGCCAAGCCTATATCAGCAAACATCATTCTGAGGAGTGGAGTAAAGATGAGTGATAACGCCTATATAGGAGCTTTACGTATCAGCCTCTCGCGCTATAAGGCCGAGCTGTCAGAGATACGGGCTATTCTGGCGCTGCGGGCGCTTTCCAATCTGGAGTACCGCGCAGCTGAGCGAACTCTACAAGTGTCTATCGAAGCGTGTATTGGCGTGGCAAAGCACTGGGCTAAAGCATTGGCAAGTCATACCCCACAGGATGCCTATCAGGCATTCGAAATCCTGGCCCAGCGTGGTGAGCTATCCCCCGACACCTTAATCGGCTGGCGCAAGATCATTGGCCTTCGCAATGCGCTGGTGCACGACTATCTGAATATTGACCCCGAGATCATCCGTAGCGTCATTGCTCAAGGCTATAGCGACCAGCTGTTCACGTTTGCAGAGCAAGGTCTCGACTGGTTGGCTGCCCATATTGATTGAAACTTCGACGTCATATCTCCGTTTACCGTTCTCTTACCCGCTATAGGGGATAAGTGTTAAATACCGCCTATAGCGTGTAAGTTATATTTACCTCCTATAGCAGGTAAACATTGATATACCTGCCATAGCGTGTAAATTGGAAGAAGGCACGCTACCAGGTTGTCGAATCATGAAAGTAACCAGCGCCAAACAGCTGAGCGCCTGTATCAAGGATGCCAGGCTTTCTCAAAAGCTCTCTCAAGGCAAAGTGGCCGAGAAAGTGGGGATTAGGCAAGACACAGTCTCCAGCTTCGAGCTCAATCCTGAGTCCACCAAGCTGGAAACCCTGTTCAAGATCCTCGCAGCGCTTGAATTGTCAGTGGATATCAAACCCCGCAATGAGTCATCCGAGAGTTCGGCATCGGGCTGGAAGGAGGAGTGGTAATGGCCAATCTGGCTGTCTACATGAACGGCTATCGGGTAGGCACATTCACCAAAACTACCAGCGGCGCCCATCAGTTTCAGTACCATGAGTCATGGCTAGCACAACCGGGCAGCCGTCCGATCTCACTCTCCATGCCATTGCGCCATCAGGCCTACCGGGGCGATGAAACCTATAACTTCTTCGACAACCTGCTGCCAGATAATACGGAGGTGAGAAACAGGGTTGTAGCACGCTATCAAGCGGCATCAACCCAGCCCTTCGATCTGCTCAGTTGCATTGGCCAGGATAGCGTAGGGGCATTACAGCTGGTTACCGAAGGGCACGACGTTCCAGATGTCAGGCGAATCGATTACAAAGCACTTTCCGATGACGAGCTCGAGCAGATCCTGACCAGCTACAAATCAGGAATCCCTTTGGGGATGGTCAGAGAGCAAGAGGAGTTCCGGATCTCTATCGCCGGGGCGCAAGAAAAGACTGCGCTGCTCTATCTCGATGACCGTTGGTACTTGCCACTCAACGCAACGCCGACAACCCACATTATCAAACTCCCTATCGGCAAGATTGAAAGCCACTCCTACTCGATAGACCTCTCCCAGAGCGTAGAAAACGAATATCTCTGCACTCTGATTGCCAAGGAGTTTGGTCTACCCGTACCTCACTGCTTCATGATGCAGGTTGGCCAGGTCAAAGCACTGGCTGTGGAACGCTTCGACAGACGTTACGCTGCCGATCGCAGTTGGATCATGCGCCTTCCCCAAGAAGATTTCTGTCAGGTATTGAATGTTCTGTCAGCACGGAAATACGAGAACCATGGAGGACCGGGGATCACTGACATCATGAAAACCTTGCTGGGCTCTGCGACACCAGAACAGGATCGCTACCTATTCATGAAATCTCAGGTCCTGTTCTGGCTGCTGGCGGCCACCGATGGCCATGCAAAAAACTTCTCGGTCTTTATTGAGCCGGAAGGGCGTTTTCGCCTGACCCCTTTTTACGACATCCTATCTGTCTATCCAGTATTTGGCGGTCGAGGCCTCAACCGAAGGGACGCCAAGCTCGCTATGGGCCTAGCAAGCAGCAAGGGAAAGAAGTACGCCATTGAGCAGATATTCCCGCGTCATTTCTTCCAAACGGCGAAAGCTGTGGGATTTGAGCGTTCTGCTATGGAAGAGATCCTGACAGAACTGGCCAACTCCGTTGATGATGTTATTGAGCGCGTTACACAGCAATTGCCAGCAGGCTTCCCCGATACCATCAGCAGCACCATTCTAGAGGGCCTAAAAGCCCGCTCAGCCAGGCTGATAAAGGGCTGGGATTAAAATGGCGGTATGTGGGATGACTGCACGGTTAGCCAAACTACCTATGGGAAACTTGCACGGTTCGAAGAGTAAAGCGGCTTTCCAGGTTCCGGACGGTGCTACAGTCGGTTCAAAATATGTTCAAAACTCACCTAAAAAACGGTTTTAAGTGCGTGTGGTGGCATCACGTTGATTCATATGGGAAGGCTGCACGATCGAGAATGGACTATGTGGGAACGCTGCACGATAGCAGAAACCCGTGAGCGGCCTCTCAATATGCTGTTTTAGTTACTTTTACCCCAAGCGGCCCCCGAAAAGTCACTAACATATTGAAGATAATAGATTATTTACATTCTGCATCGGCAAGTAAGCCGCACGACAGACAATAAAAAGCCCGGGTTTATCCCGGGCTTTTTATTGTCTATTTTTGCCCACAAACCTAGAGGCGACGCAGGCACCACATGAAGTAAGCGCCCCCTAACAGGGTGGAGACCAGCCCAACCGGCACCTCCTGCGGAAAGAGGATCTGCTGGCCGACCCAGTCCGCCGACACCATCAACAGGGCGCCGGAAGCGGCGGCCCCAAGCAGATGCCAACGTGCCCGCACCAACCCCATCAGCTTGGCCATATGTGGCGCCAACAGACCGACGAAGGAGAGCGGCCCGACCACCAGGGTGGCACTGGCGGTGAGCACGGCCACCAGCAGCAGGATGGCGAGCTGGGCACGGTTGAGGCGAATGCCAAGCGCGGTCGCTACAGCACTCCCCATCGGCAGCAGATCGAGCCAGCGGCTCACCAACAGGCAGACGGCCAGCATCAACAGCACCAGCACCACCAACCCATAGGCCACCGGCAGGGTGACGTAGTAGGTGGAGCCGGACATCCAGGAGAGCAGTTGCTGCACCCGCAGGTCACCGTTGGCCAGCGCGATGGCCTGCAGCGGCTCAAACAGTGCCGTGATGGCGATACCTGAGAGCAGGATCCGCTCCGGCTGGAAGCCGTGCTTGCGATTGACCACCACCAGCAGCAAGAGACAAGCGAAGGCACCGAGCAGGCCACCGGACAGCATCAGCGGCAGGGGCAATGCAGGCAGCAACAGCGCCGTCGCTATCACCCCCATAAAGGTGCCACCGCTCACCCCCAGCAGCTCCGGGCTCGCCATCGGGTTGTTGCTGACCCGCTGCAACAGGGTGCCCGCCAGCGCCAGCAGCACACCGGCCGCCCCCGCCGCCAGAGTGCGCGGCAGCCGCCACTCCAGCTGGGCCTGCCAGCGGAGCCAGCTTGGCCAGCTCCAGCCCGTCATTCCCTGCCCAACCAGCAGGGAGGCGACCACGGCCAGCAGCAACCCGACCAGCAACAGGCCAATAAGGCGAGCCGGAGCCGGATGGCGAGCCACCAGCAGGCCGGCGTTTGCCTTCGGCGTACCCGACTTGATGCCAAGGCGCGGGATCAGCCAGAGCAGCAGCGGCGCCCCCAGCAGGGCGGTCATGGCGCCGGTGGGGATCAAGACTGGCCAGAAGCGGCTCAGGCTCTGCAACAACAGATCGGTCGCCGCCAGCAGCAGGGCGCCGAGGATCGGTGCCCACAACAGGCGCTGGCCAAGCTGGCGGATCCCGAGCAGCCGCACCATGGCTGGCGCCGCCAGCCCGATAAAGCCGATCAGCCCCACCACGCTCACCACGCAAGCGGTGACAAACACCGCCAGCCCCAGTCCGGCAAAACGCAGATGCTGCAGGGAGACCCCCAGACTGCGGGCGCTGGCATCATCCAGCTCCAGCACCGCCAGCGGGCGCACCAGTACTGCGGCCAGCAAAGCGGCTGCCAGCAGGCGGGGCAACAGGTAACTCACCCCGCTCCAGCTGTTCTGCACTAGCGAGCCACTGCCCCACACCAGCAAGCCTTTCAGCTCCTCCTGAAAGAACAGCAGGAGCCCCATGCTGATGGCCGCCAGATAGAGGTTGATCACCAGCCCGGCAAAGACGATGACCACCGGATTGAGCTGGCGACGCCAGGCCTGGGCAAACACCAGTGCCATCGCGA
This sequence comes from Aeromonas sp. R10-2, assembly GCF_040908445.1. NCBI lineage: Bacteria > Pseudomonadati > Pseudomonadota > Gammaproteobacteria > Aeromonadales > Aeromonadaceae > Aeromonas > Aeromonas sp. R10-2. The sequence goes on from NZ_JBFODS010000065.1 coordinate 88,848, forward strand.
GGCTGCCACCGGCCATGGCGATCCACTCCCGCCCCAACAGCAACCAGGAGGGGGCAAACAGGGTCACCATCATCAACGCCAGTTGGGCACCGGAGGCCACCCCAAGAGTGGTGGGTGACGCGAGCGGGTTGCGCAGCACCTGCTGCATCAGGGTACCCGCCAGCCCGAGAGCCGCCCCGGCCAACAGGGTGACAGCCAAGCGGGGTAGCCAGCTGAAATGCACCACCGCTTGGCTGACATCATCCAGATTGGGGGCGAAGATGCTCTGCCACCAGAGCGCACCGGGCAGCTGGCGAGCCAGCTCCCAATACGCGAGCAAGAGGATCAACCCCAGCAGGATCGAGACCGGCCGCAGCAGCGGCGATGTGAGCAGTCGCTTCATCGGCTAGCCTCCATACGCTCGGCATCTTGCAGCAATGCATCGCTGAGCAGACCGGCGAAACGGCGGGCGGCAAGTACGCCGCCAAAACTCCAGACCGCAGGCAGATGCAGCACGGGCGCCTGCCGTACCTGCGGCAGATGCTGCCACAGCCCAGGCTCCTGCAGCCGTTCGCTCACCCCTACCGGGATGGGATCGACCACCACCAGCCGCGCGGTTGGCAAGGTCATAAACTGCTCGATACTGACCACCGAGAAACCCCAGTCATTGGTCTGCTCCTGCCAACCATTACGCAGCCCGAGCCGCGTCATCACCGCATCGAACAGGCTGTGGCGACCAAACACCCGCACATGGCGCTCATCGATAAACTGCACCACCAGCAGAGGTGGCAGATCCGCAGGCAATCTGGCCTGCATGCTGGCGAGATCCCGATCCAGCCCGGCCAGCAGCCGTTCGCCCTCGGCAGTTTTGCCCACCATGCGGGCGAGGGTCAGGGTCACCTCGTGCAGTCTCTGCCACAGATCGGTTTGCCCATCATAGAGGGCGATGGTGCTCACCGGCGCGATGCGGGAAAGAGTTGGCGCCAGCGGGGCCGCAAGCGGCGAGATGAGGATGCGATCGGGTTTGAGCTCCGCCAGCAGCTCACGGTTGGGCTGGGTGCGCAGGCCGATATCCACCACCCTGGCGGGTAGCCGTGGCTCGCCGACCCATGCCTGATAGGGGCCTGCATCCCCCACCGCCAGCGGCGTCACCCCGAGCGCCAGCAAGGTTTCGGCAATGGTCCAGTCGACGGTGGCGATACGGGGTAGCGGTGCAGAGGCGATCGGGGATGTATCGGCCTGCGCCGCAAGTGGCAGCAGCAGGCTAATAAGGCAGGGAGCCATCTTCTTCAATAAACGGTTCAAGGATGCCCCCGGTCAGACGATGGCGATAGGATGGGCATGGGCCGGGTGGCGAATGACCTCCATCGGAATGCCATAGATGGCGTGCAGGGTCTCGCTGGTCATGAGCCCCTCAGATTCACCGTGGGTAAGCAGGCGGCCGGAGTGGAGCGCCACCAGCCGATCACAGAAGCGGGAGGCCATATTGATGTCGTGAATGACGATGATGACCCCAAGGTTTAGCTGACGGCTCAACTGCTTGACGAGCGTCAGCACCTCCACCTGATGGGCCACATCCAGCGCGGCCAGCGGCTCGTCCAGCAGGATAAAGCGGCTCTCCTGCGCCAGCAGCATCGCCAGCCAGACCCTGCCCCGCTCGCCGCCGGAGAGGGTATCCACCAGCCGATCGGCAAAGCGTTCGGTATGGGTAAGGGCGATGGCCCGCTCGACCTGACGGTGATCCTCCGCCCCCATCCGGCCCAGCAGGCCGCGCCAGGGGTAGCGGCCCATCTCCACCAGCTCCCGCCCGAGCAGATTCTCGGCGCTCGGCAGATGCTGGGGCAGATAGGCCACCTGACGGGCAAACTCCCGGTTGCCCCAGTCGGGCAGCGGCTTGCCATCGAACAGGATCTCGCCGTCACTGAGAGGTTGCTGGCGTGCCAGCAGCTTGAGCAGGGTCGATTTGCCCGACCCATTGTGGCCGATGAGGCCATAGACCTGTCCCTGCTCGAAACGCAGGTCGGTGGGGTGCAGCAGCGTGCGGTCATTGACCGTGAAGCTGGCTGATTTCATCTCGAACATAAGCAATTCCTGTGCTGGCTTGCCGCCAGTCTCATCGGTGCCGGTATCAAGCCGGCACCTCGCAATCCAGATGGGCGATCGCATCGCGGCTCACTTCGGCGCGGCGCGCCCCGGTCAGCTCAGTGAGCTGGCCCTGGCGCATCTCCAGCAGGCGATCGGCCAGCGGGAAGTAGTGATCGTCGTGGCTGATGGCGATCACCGTCTTGCCCATCTCCCTGAGGCGCGGCAGCAGTACCTGATAGAAGATGCGGCGGAACTGGGGATCCTGATCCGCAGCCCACTCGTCAAACAGCATCACCTCGCGCTGCTCGGCCAGCGCCAGCAGCAGGGCGACCCGCTTGCGCTGCCCTTGAGAGAGATCGATATCGGCGATAAAACCATCCTCGATGGTGAGCTTGCTGCCCATCTGCAATCGCTCCAGCCACTCGGCCACCAGCTCATCCTTGGGTTCCGGCCCCAGCAGGTGCTGGAACAGGTGATAGTCGGTAAAGATGGCGGAGAAGAGCGCCAGATAGCCATTGCGATCGGTGATCGGCTCACCATCCAGCAGGATCCGGCCCGATACCGGCTGGTAAAGTCCGGTCAGCAGCATGGCCAGGGTCGACTTGCCGGAGCCATTGCCACCGATGATGAAGATCTGCTCCCCCTTTTCGATGACCAGATCGATGGGGCCAACGGCAAAACCGCCCTCCCCCTGATAGTGAAAGCTCACCTGCTCCAGCTCGATACGCAGCCAGGGGCGGATGGCGGGCGGCAGCGGGAAGTCCGCATCCGCCTCGGCCAGATTGAGGACGGCGATCTTGTCGAACGCCACCTGAGCGGCAAGCAGGGTCGGCAGGGCGCCAATCCCCTGCAACAACGGGGTGCGCAGGAACAGCAGGGTCAGCGCGAAGGTGGCGGCCACATTGGTGTTGGCCCAGCCAAGGCCGTTGGCCAGAAAGAAGACCAGACCGATCGCCCCCAGCATCATGATATTCGACCAGTTCACCGCGCTCAGGTGATAGGTGTCGGCGCGAATGATCTGCTGGCGGTAGTCACGGGCATTTTGCTCATAGAGCTGGTGGTAAACGAAGTGAGCCCGCTCGCGGTTGAGCGCCAGCTCCTTGCTGCCCGCGATGATGGCCTGATAGTTCTGATAGAGCCGATCTTCGGCCTGACGCATGTGGGAGAGATGGCGATAAACACGGTTCACCAGCAACCAGCCCACCACCATGGTGACGGTGACCCAGAGCGCAGTCACCCCGAGCAATGCAGGAGAGAGCCAGCCGAGGTAAAAGGCAGAGCCCAGCGTGAGCACCAGCCCCTGCACCAGCTCCGGCAGGCGCACGAAGGCGATGGTGATCTGGCCGATATCGCTGGAGAGGGAGGCCAGCAGCGGCCCCTGACCAATCTGGCGGATGCGGGCGACATCGGTATCCAGCAGTTGCTTGAGCAGACGGCCGCGCAACCGGTAGACAAAATGGTGACCGAGAGTGGTCAGGGCCAGCTGAGATCCGAGTGTGATCACCAGCAGCAACACAATCAGGCCGACCAGCTGACCGAGGATCGGCAGCGGATCACCTATAGATTCGATAAGAGACTGATTGATAAACGCAATGACGCCAATCCCGCTGACGGCACTGAGCAGACTGAGCAGGGTAATGGTGATAAAGGGCCAACGATATTGGCGATAAACCAGAGACAAGAGTTCCATAACGGACCGGTATTCCAGAGAGATCAGAACAACTGCAGGTGAAAAGAAGGGCGGGAATCCGGTTCCCGCCCGACTTCGATTACCAGCGGTAGTTGATGCTGCCCACTACGCTGCGCGGCTCGCCGTAGTAGCAGTAGTAGTCACAACTGGCCACGTAGGTTTCACCCAGCAGGTTGTTGACGTTGAGCTGGGCGCGCCAGTTCTTGGCAAAGTCATACCCGATCATCGCATCCCAGACGGTATGGGCCGGCACCTCGGCAGAGCCGTAGATGGGGGTGTAGTCCGCATTCACTGCGCCAATACCCACGCTGGAACCGATATAACGCACACCGGTACCCAGCTCCAGACCTGAAGCCACCCCTTGCTGCACCTTGTAGTTACCCCAGAAGGAGGCCTGGTGGCGCGGGATCAGGCTGGCACGGCGATCGCCACTGCCGGTGTCGTTGGTTTTGGCATCGGTGTAGGTATAAGCAGCGGTCAGACGCAGTGCATCGGTCACCTGCACGCTCCCTTCCAGCTCAACCCCCTGAGAGGTCACTTCACCCGCCTGGGTCTGCTGGCCGGAACCGGTAGAGACCAGCGAGTTGGTCTGGGCCAGATCGAACAGCGCCAGATTGATGTAACCGTCGAGGAAGGCAGGAGCATACTTCACGCCGGTCTCGTAGAGCTTGCCCTTGAGCGGCTTGTAGGAGTTTCGGGTGTTAGGATCGATCCCCGGCAGCACTTCGAACGACTCGGCATAGGCAAAGTAGGGAGAGAGGCCGTTGTCAGCCAGATACATCAGGCTGCCCGAGAGGGAGAGCTCGTTATCGTACTGGCGCTCGTCCTTGCTGGTATTGGTGTTGTGGGTCTCCACATAGTCAAAACGGCCACCGGCAGTCAACAACCAGCGATCGTCCCAGCGGATCTGGTGCTGGGCATAGAGGCCGCTCTGGCCCTTGCTGCTCTTCTGGTGAGTGGCGGTCGACTCGTCAAAACCGGGGAAGCCGCTGTAATCCGGGTTCATGGTATTGATGGTGCCCATACCGTAGTTGTCGGCCTCGACCCCTTCATTGACGTGACGCTGCAGATCTACCCCCAGCAGCAAGGTCTGCTCGGTGCTGTCGGTGTTCCAGTAGCCCACCATCTGGTTATCCATGGTGGCACTCTTGGTATTGCCATCGCGGTAAACCAGGCCACGACTGGCAGTTGTGCCTTCATAGGTCGGGAAGATATAGGTCTGGCGCAGCAGCAGATCGTTGTAGTTGAAGCGGACGTTCTGCTTGAACTCCCAGGTCTGGTTGAGCTGGTGGGCCAGCTCGTAACCGGTGGAGATCTGGGTATTGCGGTTGCGATCGTAATCCGGTTGGCTCAGGTTGGTAGAGGGATCAATCTGGCCACCTGACGTATTCAGGGTGCCATAGACCGGGAAGAAGCCGTTGGTCGGGACCCCTTCGTCGTGCAGAAAACTGGCCAGCAGGGTCAGGCTGGTACGATCCGAAAGATCGAAGGTGACGCTGGGCGCCAGATAAACCCGATCGTTATAGGTGCCAGTGAGCACGCCATCACGCTCTTTATAAAGAGCAACCATGCGGTAGCGGCTGTTGTCGGAGAGCGCATCAGAGACATCCACCCCGACCTGACGATGATCCCGGCTGCCAAGCTGCAGATCCACCTGCCCTTGCGGCGTGGCGGTCGGTCGCTTGCTGATGGCATTGATCACCCCGCCCGGAGGCGCCTCACCGTAAAGGATCGAGGCAGGCCCCTTCAGCACTTCCACACTCTCCAGACCGAACGGTTCCGGCGTCCAGACGTAGTAGCCGGTGCCAAACAAGCGGTTGCCATCCAGATAAGAGGCGGCATCGAAGCCACGCACCTTGAACCAGTCGGTGTTGTTGTCGGATCCATAGAGACCGGTCAATACGCCGGAACGGTAGCGAATCGCTTCATCCAGCTGCAACACGGCGTGCTGATCCAGTTCCTCGCGATTAACCACGGAGACGGCGCGAGGGGTCTCGGCCATCGGCACTTCCACCTTCATGGCCGTACCGGTCACCACCATGGTTTCGCTGGCTTTGGGCAGCTCAGCGGTGGTTTGTTCGGCCATCAGCGGCAGAGAGACGATCAAACCGGAGAGCGAAAGCACGCCGAAGGCGCCCTTCTTGCCGGGTCCTGTAGTGTATTTTTGCGCAATCATATTAAAGTCTCGTTTATCAATGAGTTATGTTGTTTTAATTGTTATTTGTGGTCGTTTGTCACGACATCACCCTGTTCCATGGGCGAATAAAGCAGCGCAATCCTACTACAGGAGCCGTGATCGAATCGATTCAATAATTGCTAATCATTTGCATCTACATTGTTATCTAGCTGCATCGTTGGCAGGATTTCGCGGGAGATGGGAGCCATCAGGAGAGCTATTAGCGGAGAAGAAAATGGAGAGGAATATAAAGAAGCAGAAAAAAGATCGGCAGGATGGATCCGGTGGCATTATCTGACTGGATCCATTATCCCCAAGCTTTATCCATATTTATCCACACCCTTTGGCGGTAGAATCCGGCTTTCCGTTTCTTTGTCTGAAATCAGGATCCATTCCATGGCCAAACTCAATCTCGTCGTCGGCTCCATGCTGGGCGCCGCCGAATATGTCGCAGACCACGTCGCCAACCTGCTGGAACAGGCTGGCCACCAGACCCGGATCCACAACCCGGCCAAGCTGGCAGAGGTGCTGGATGATGCGGGATCCATCCTGCTAGTGGTCACTTCCACCCATGGTGCCGGGGATGTGCCCGACAACCTGCAACCCTTCTCCAAGGATCTTGCCGAGCAGCATCCGGATCTTAATTCATTGAAATATGGCGTGATCGCCCTTGGTGACAGCAGTTATGACACCTTTTGCCAGGGTGGCAAGACGCTGGATCGGCTGCTGGCCGAGTGCGGAGCCAGCCGGATCGGCGAGCGGCTCGACATTGATGTGACCCAACACGAGATCCCCGAAGATGCCGCAGAAGTGTGGATCCGCGACTGGATGACGATGATCGCCTGATCAGCGTACGGGAGATCCTGAAAAAAAGCTTGATCTCCCCACTTATCCCCAGATCGACTATCCACCATGTTATTAACAGATTGATCCGGGGGAGTTGTTCTACAAGGTTACCCACAACGCCCAGGGGTAATGTGCATAACTACGGTGTAAAGCTCTGCAAAACCTATAGTTATCCATGTATTAGATCCAGAACGACAGACCTCTGTGTATAAAAGTCCTGGTTATCCCCTCGTTCACCGGGCCAGGATCCAAGCTTTTCCACAAGCTAGGATCGTCCTTAAATTAATGATCTTTATGATCAAAAAGTGCTTATCAACAGAAAGGGCGGATCCTAATAAGAGATCCAGTAAAAGATCGATCTAAAGATCCTTAAGATCTAATTAGTGGATCCTCCCTTCATACTGAACGTTAAGTAGACGTTCCCCTCAGGACGCGAAACAGATAGAATGTTCCGCCCTTTAGCCCAGGCAAATAAAGATCTTCAGGCGTGCAGATCAAGGTGATCCCAATGCAATACCATGAACAATTTGATGTGATCGTCGTCGGTGGCGGTCATGCCGGAACCGAAGCAGCAACAGCGGCAGCCCGTATGGGCATGAACACCCTGTTGCTGACCCACAATATCGATACGCTGGGACACATGTCCTGTAATCCGGCGATCGGCGGGATCGGCAAGGGACACCTGGTCAGGGAAGTTGACGCACTCGGCGGGATCATGGCGCGTGCCATCGATCTTGGCGGGATCCAGTTCCGCACCCTCAACTCCTCCAAGGGCCCGGCAGTACGAGCCACTCGTGCCCAGGCGGATCGCCTGCTCTACAAGGCTGTCGTTCGCCAGATGCTGGAGAACTACCCGAACCTGAAGATCTTCCAGCAGGCTTGTGACGATCTGATCATGGATGGGGATCGTGTTGCCGGTGTGGTCACCCAGAGCGGGATCCGCATCAGCGGCAAAACTGTGGTGCTGACGGTCGGTACCTTCCTGAACGGGTTGATCCACATAGGGATGGAAAACTACAAGGGCGGCCGTGCCGGGGATCCTCCCTCGATCGCCCTGGCCCAGCGCCTGCGCGAACTGCCGCTGCGCATCGATCGTCTCAAGACGGGCACCCCGCCGCGCATCGATGCCCGCAGCGTCGATTTCTCCGTAATGCAGGAACAGCACGGCGACGATCCGCGCCCCGTCTTCTCGTTTATCGGCGATGCCAGCCAGCATCCCCGTCAGGTGCCCTGCTACGTCACTCACACCAACGAGCGTACCCACGAAGTGATCCGCAATAACCTGGATCGCAGCCCCATGTACGCCGGGGTGATCGAGGGGATCGGCCCGCGCTACTGCCCGTCTATCGAAGACAAGATCACCCGTTTCGCCGACAAGACTGCGCACCAGATCTTCGTCGAACCGGAAGGCCTGACCACCCACGAACTCTATCCGAACGGGATCTCTACCAGCCTGCCGTTTGACGTGCAGGTGCAGATCGTCCGTTCTGTGCGCGGCTTCGAGAACGCTCACATCACCCGCCCCGGCTATGCCATCGAATATGATTTCTTCGATCCGCGGGATCTCAAGGCCAACATGGAGAGCAAGTGCATTCCAAACCTGTTCTTCGCCGGCCAGATCAACGGCACGACCGGTTACGAAGAGGCGGCGGCACAAGGCCTGATGGCCGGTCTGAACGCGGCCTTGCGTGCCCAGGACAAGGATCCCTGGAACCCGCGTCGGGATCAGGCCTACATGGGCGTGATGATGGACGATCTCTCCACCCTGGGGACCCGCGAGCCTTACCGCATGTTCACCAGCCGCGCCGAATATCGCCTGCTGCTGCGGGAAGACAACGCCGATATCCGCCTGACTGCCATCGGTCGCGAACTGGGTCTGGTGGATGACGAGCGCTGGAGCAAATTCAACGCCAAGATGGAACAGGTCGAGCTGGAGCGTCAGCGCATGCGTTCAACCTGGATCCACCCGCAACATCCGTCACTGGAGGCAGTCAATTCCCTGGTCAACACCCCGCTGACCCGCGAACAGAGTCTGGAAGAGCTGCTGCGTCGCCCCGAGGTGACCTATGATGCGCTGATGGCCATCGAAGGGGTCGGCCCTTCCGTGACCGATCCTGCCGCGGCCGAACAGGTTGAGATCCAGATCAAGTACGCCGGTTACATCGAGCGTCAGCACGATGAAGTGGAGAAGCAGCTGCGCAACGAGAACACCTTGCTGCCGCTGGATCTGGACTATCGCGATGTGAATGGCCTCTCCAACGAGGTGAAAGCCAAGCTGAACGATGCCAAACCGCAGACCATTGGTCAGGCTTCCCGCATCTCCGGCATCACCCCGGCGGCCATCTCCATCCTGCTGGTTCACCTGAAAAAACACGGCCTGCTGCGTAAAACCGCCTGAGGATTCTTACCGTTGGAAAATATGCTGGAAAGATTGAACGGCCTGCTCAAGCAGGCCGAAATTGTTATCACCGATACCCAAAAGAGCCAACTGGTGCAGTTGGTCGAGTTGCTGCACAAGTGGAACAAGGCTTACAATCTCACCTCGGTGCGAGATCCGGACGCCATGCTGGTCAAGCATATCCTCGATAGCCTGGTGGTAAGCCCCCACTTGCACGGTGAGCGCTTCATCGACGTGGGGACAGGACCCGGCCTGCCGGGATTGCCGCTGGCCATCATCAATCCGGACAAGCAATTCGTCCTGCTCGACAGTCTGGGCAAGCGGATCAACTTCATCCGTCAGGTAGTCCTGGAGCTGGGTCTGACCAATGTGACGCCGGTCAAATCCCGGGTTGAAGAGTATCAACCCGAGGTGGGATTTGATGGTGTACTGAGTCGGGCATTTGCCTCGCTGGAGGACATGCTGAGCTGGTGTCACCACCTGCCGTCAGAACAGGGCAGTTTCCTGGCGCTCAAGGGACAATATCCCGAGCAGGAGCTGGCCCAGTTGCCTGCCAATATCCGTCTGGTAGCCTGTCATGAGTTGCGGGTGCCGGAGCTGGAAGGCGAACGTCATCTGCTGGAATTCAAACATATCCAGCCCGAATAGGGTCGCAGTTTCATTTAGGGGATCGTGTGGGAAAAGTCATCGCCATAGCCAACCAGAAGGGTGGAGTGGGTAAAACCACCACCTGTGTGAATCTGGCCGCCTCCATGGCTGCCACCCGGCGCAAGGTGCTGGTGATCGATCTGGATCCGCAGGGCAATGCCACCATGGGCAGCGGTGTCGACAAGTATGACGTCGAGCGCACCGCCTATGAGTTGCTGATCGAGGATGCCCCCATCAGCGAAGTGATCATCCCCGAAACTACCGGGGGTTATCACCTGATCGCCGCCAATGCTGACGTGACCGCGGCCGAAATCCGCCTGATGGAATTTTTCGCCCGCGAAATCCGCCTGCGCAATGCGCTGGCATCGGTGCGGGACAAATACGACTACGTCTTCATCGACTGCCCGCCCTCTCTCAACATGCTGACCGTGAACGCCATGGCCGCCGCCGACTCCGTGTTGGTGCCCATGCAGTGCGAATATTACGCGCTGGAGGGGCTCACCGCCCTGGTCGACACCATCAGCAAGCTGGCCGCTGTGGTCAATCCGGAGCTCAAGATCGAAGGGGTGCTGCGCACCATGTTCGATCACCGCAACCGGCTGGCCAATGATGTGTCCGATCAGCTAAAACAGCACTTTGGCGACAAAGTCTACCGCACCATCATTCCCCGCAACGTTAGACTGGCTGAGGCCCCGAGTTTCGGTGCCCCGGCCATGCACTATGACAAATCATCGGTGGGCGCCAAGGCCTACTTGGCACTGGCTGGCGAGATCCTGCGCCGCCAGGAGCAGGAACGTCAGGCGACCATCGCAGACCGAGAGAGCATATGACTCCGAAAAAACGTGGACTGGGCAAGGGGCTGGATGCCCTGCTCAGTACCAGCACGGCTGCCCGCCAGAAACAGGTGATGAGCGATCAACGTACTGAAGAGGCCATGGCCCCCACCAATCAGGGCGAGCTGCGCAAGCTGCCGGTGGAGTGGTTGCAGTCCGGCAAGTACCAGCCCCGCAAGGACATGTCCCAGGATGCACTGGAAGAGCTTGCCAACTCCATCCGCGCTCAGGGGGTGATCCAGCCCATCGTGGTACGTCCTCTCGGCGAACAATCCTTCGAAATCATTGCCGGTGAACGGCGCTGGCGCGCGTCCCAGCTGGCGCGGCTCGAGGTGGTGCCCTGCATCGTCAAGGATGTACCCGACGAGGCTGCCGTCGCCATCGCGCTGATTGAGAATATTCAGCGGGAAGACCTCAATGCCATCGAAGAGGCGGTCGCACTACAAAGACTGCTGACCGAATTCGAACTCACCCACCAGCAGGTGGCCGAGGCGGTGGGCAAGTCCCGCACCACGGTGACCAACCTGTTGCGTCTCAACCAGCTCAACGACGACGTGAAGCGTTTCGTCGAGCATGGCGACCTCGACATGGGCCATGCCCGTGCCCTGCTGGCCCTGAGCGGCCAGGCCCAGTCTGAACTGGCCAAGCTAGTTGCCCAGAAAGGGCTGACCGTACGCGATACCGAGAAGCTGGTGCAAAAAGCGCTCGAACCGGCAAAAGCCTGGGTCGAACCGGCCCGTGATCCGCAGATCGGCTACCTGGAGCGCCAACTGGCAGAAAAAATTGGCAATCAGGTGCAACTTCAGCCTGGCAAGCGGGATAGCGGGAAGTTAGTAATAAGTTACGAGAATTTGTCCGATTTGGACCGTATATTGGGCTATTTTGGCGTGTCGGAATCGTGATTTTTACGCTTTTTGTAGTAATAAAACATCCATTCCTTTTGATATGACCATAACCCTGATTTGCCGCGGAAAGCCGCAAAAATTAAGGATTTTTGTCATATTGCAATAGCTGCCCTCAAGGGTATAATTTGACCGGCTTTAAGAGCTGTTAACATGGGGTCTTCGGATCCCGATTTTTTACAGTTCTGTAATGTTCAGGGGTAGGTTGGTGAAGCAGAAAATAGCCTTGGAAGGTTTGACACTGGCCTTGGTTATGCTCGTTTGTCAGCTCATCCTGATCCTGGCGATGAGTGCCGTCTGGTTTTACCTGACTGGTGCCAGCGCCGGTTATTCCGCCCTCTACGGAGGGGGGATGTACTGGGTTCCTCAAGCCTTGTTTACTGTCTGGGTGCTGCGCCGCAAGGTGACAACCGAGAGTGTGGGCCTGGTTTTGCGGGACTTTTATGGTGGGGCAGGGATTAAGCTCATTTCTACAACAGGTCTATTCGCCCTGATGTTTGGTGCGGGAGTCGAGGTCGTTACCGTCTCGTTTTTCGCCACTTATATCCTCGCCCTCGTTGTACAGTGGATGGTTTCATTCACGCTTAACAACCACTATTAGGAAAACTCATGTCTGCAACCGGAGAAGTCCTGACTCCTCAGGGATATATCTCCCACCACCTGACCCACCTTCAAGTCGGGTCCGGGTTCTGGACGGTCAATATCGACTCAATGGTATTTTCCGTCGTGCTAGGCGCCCTGTTTATCCTGCTGTTCCGCAAAGTAGCCGTTAACGCTACCAGCGGGGTGCCGGGTAAGCTGCAGTGCTTTGTGGAGATGCTGGTCGAGTTTGTGAATGGTAACGTCAAAGACATCTTTCACGGTCGCAACAAGGTCATCGCACCTTTGGGGCTGACGGTGTTTGTGTGGATCTTCCTGATGAACTTCATGGATCTGATCCCCGTTGACTTTATCCCTCACGCTGCACAATTGATGGGTATTCCCTATCTGCGTGTGGTTCCCTCTGCTGACGTTAACATCACCATGTCCATGGCTTTGGGCGTGTTCTTCTTGATCCTGTATTACAGCATCAAGGTCAAGGGTATCGGCGGGTTTGTGAAGGAGCTGACGCTTCAGCCTTTCAACCACCCGGCGGCCATCCCGGTTAACCTCATCCTGGAAACTGTTACGCTGATTTCCAAACCTGTTTCTCTGGGTCTTCGACTGTTCGGCAACATGTATGCTGGCGAACTGATCTTTATCCTGATTGCTGGTTTGTTACCCTGGTGGTCACAGTGGATCCTGTCCGTGCCTTGGGCAATTTTCCACATCCTGATCATCACTTTGCAGGCATTCATTTTCATGGTTCTGACCATCGTCTATCTGTCGATGGCGCAGGAAGACCATGGTTGATGCAACTCAAATAATCCTTTTTATACAATCAATTACATCTAAATAACTGGAGATCCTCATGGAAAACTTGAACATGGACCTGCTGTACATCGCTGCTGCAATGATGATGGGTCTGGCTGCTATCGGCGCTTCCATCGGTATCGGTATCCTGGGTGGCAAGTTCCTGGAAGGTGCTGCTCGTCAACCGGATCTGATCCCTGTTCTGCGTACCCAGTTCTTCATCGTAATGGGTCTGGTGGATGCGATCCCGATGATCGCCGTTGGTCTGGGTCTGTACGTGATGTTTGCGGTTGCTGGCTAAGTCGTTACGACTCTCCAGGCATAACCCATTAACTAACTTAAGAGGACATCGGCTGTGAATATCAATGCCACCCTCCTCGGCCAAGCAATTGCTTTTTTCTTCTTCGTAGTGTTTTGCATGAAGTACGTATGGCCGCCGCTGATTGCAGCCATCGAAGCCCGTCAGAAAGCTATTGCTGACGGTCTCTCTTCTGCCGAACGTGCCAAGAAAGATCTGGATTTGGCCAAGGCCAACGCCACCGATCAGCTGAAAGAAGCCAAGCTGCAGGCTGCTGAAATCATTGAGCAGGCTAACAAACGTAAAGCCCAGATCATTGATGAAGCTGCCGCTGGTGCCCAGTCTGAGCGGGAAAAAATCCTGGCTCAGGGCCGTGCCGAGATCGAAGCTGAACGTCATCGTGCCAAAGAAGAACTGCGTAAGCAGGTTGCTGCTCTTGCCATTGCTGGTGCAGAGAAGATCCTGGCGCGTCAAATCGACCAGGCTGCCAACAGCGACATCGTCGACAAACTGGTAGCAGAACTGTAACGGGAACGGGGCTATGTCTGAACTGACTACAATCGCTCGCCCCTACGCCAAGGCTGCTTTCGAGTTTGCCGTTGAGCACAAGGCGGTTGACCAGTGGCTGGGTATGCTCGGTTTCGCTGCGCAAGTAGTGGAAAACGAGACCATGCACAACCTGGTAAACGGCTCTGTGGCCGCCGAAGAGCTGGCAACGCTGTTTGTCGGTGTCTGCGGTGAGCAACTCGACGTGCATGGCCAGAACCTGATCCGGGTGATGGCCGAGAATGGTCGCTTGGGTGTGCTGCCGGCGGTCGTTGCTGAATTTGTAGCGTTCAAAGCTGAACTGGATAAAGAGGTTCAGGCTGACGTGATTTCGGCGATCGAACTGACCGACCAGCAGAAAGCCAATATTCAGGCTTCTCTGGAACAACGTCTCGCGCGCAAAGTGAAGCTGAATTGCAGCATCGATGCGTCCTTGATGGCCGGGGTGCTCATCAAGGCCGGTGATCTGGTAATCGACGGCACAGTCCGCGGTAAGCTGGATCGCATGGCTGACGCGCTGCAATCTTGATTGGGGTATTAGAGCATGCAACTGAATTCCACTGAAATCGCCGAGCTGATCAAGCAGCGCATTGCGCAGTTTGATGTAAAGAGCGAAGCGCGTAACGAAGGTACTATCGTCTCTGTGAGCGACGGTATCATTCGTATTCACGGCCTGGCTGATGCCATGCAGGGTGAGATGATCGAGCTGCCGGGCAACCGCTACGCTCTGGCATTGAACCTGGAGCGTGACTCCGTCGGTGCGGTGATTATGGGTTCCTATGACGGTCTGTCAGAAGGAATGAAAGTAAAAGGTACTGGCCGTATTCTGGAAGTGCCGGTAGGTCGTGGTCTGTTGGGCCGGGTGTTGAACACCCTGGGTCAGCCGATCGACGGTAAAGGTCCGATCGACAACGACGGCTTCTCGCCGATCGAAGTGATCGCACCGGGCGTTATCGAGCGTAAGTCTGTTGACCAGCCGGTCCAGACCGGTCTGAAAGCCATCGATGCCATGATCCCTATCGGTCGTGGCCAGCGTGAGCTGATCATCGGTGACCGTCAGGTTGGTAAGACCGCCATCGCGATCGACACCATCATCAACCAGAAAGATTCCGGCATTAAGTGTGTCTACGTTGCGATTGGCCAGAAGGCCTCCACCATCGCCAACGTGGTGCGCAAGCTGGAAGAGCACGGCGCCCTGGCCAACACCATCGTGGTGGTTGCCTCTGCCTCCGAAGCGGCTGCTCTGCAGTACCTGGCTCCGTATGCCGGTTGCTCCATGGGTGAGTACTTCCGTGACCGCGGTGAAGACGCGCTGATCATCTATGATGACCTGTCCAAGCAGGCCGTAGCTTATCGCCAGATCTCCCTGCTGCTGCGCCGTCCGCCAGGACGTGAAGCTTACCCGGGTGACGTTTTCTATCTGCACTCCCGTCTGCTGGAGCGTGCTGCTCGCGTTAACGCCGAGTACGTAGAGAAGTTCACCAAGGGTGAAGTGAAAGGCAAGACCGGCTCTCTGACCGCGCTGCCGATCATCGAAACCCAGGCGGGTGACGTATCTGCGTTCGTTCCGACCAACGTGATCTCCATCACCGATGGTCAGATCTTCCTGACGTCACAGCTGTTCAACTCCGGTATTCGTCCGGCGGTTGACCCGGGTATCTCCGTATCCCGTGTAGGTGGTGCTGCTCAGACCAAGATCGTCAAGAAGCTGTCCGGTGGTATCCGTACCGCGCTGGCCCAGTATCGCGAACTGGCGGCATTCGCCCAGTTCTCTTCCGATCTGGACGAGGCGACTCGCAAGCAGCTGGATCACGGTGTGAAAGTGACCGAGCTGATGAAGCAGAAGCAGTACTCTCCGCTGAGCGTGGCTCACCAGTCTCTGGTGCTGTTCGCTGCCGAGAAAGGCTATCTCTCCGATGTCGAGCTGAACAAGATCGTCGACTTCGAAGCCGCTCTGCTCTCTTACGCCAATACCCAGCATGCCGAGCTGATGGCTGAAATCAATGCCAAAGCCGACTACAACGACGCGATCGTTGGCAAGCTGACTGCGTTGCTGGATAGCTTCAAAGCAACCCAGACCTGGTAAGCGTGTGTGGCAGCGTGAGCTGCCACTTGATGGAGAGTAAGAGATGGCCGGCGCAAAAGAGATACGTAACAAGATCGGGAGTGTGAAAAACACTCAGAAGATCACCGGCGCTATGGAAATGGTGGCAGCAAGCAAAATGCGCCGTGCGCAGGAACGCATGTCTGCCAGCCGTCCGTACGCTGAAACCATGCGCAAGGTGATCGGCCATATCGCTCAGGGGAACTTGGAATACAAGCACCCCTACCTCATCGAACGTGAGGTCAAGCGAGTGGGTTACATCGTCGTCTCCACCGACCGTGGCCTGTGTGGTGGTCTGAACATCAACCTGTTCAAGGCTGCCCTCAATGATATGAAGCAATGGAGCGCGAAAGGTGCCAAGGTTGACCTGGCACTGATCGGTAACAAGGCCTCCAACTTCTTTGAACGGCACGGCGCCAAGGTTAAAGCTCATGTCGCAGGACTGGGCGATAGTCCGAGCGTCAATGACCTGATTGGTTCAGTCAAGGTCATGCTGAAGGCTTACGACAACGGTGAGATTGACAAGCTGTATCTGGTGTACAACAAGTTCGTCAACACCATGGTGCAGCAACCACGGGTCGATCAACTGCTGCCTTTGCCCGTAACTGAAGACAGCAAGCTCGCCAAGAAACACCACTGGGATTACCTCTATGAGCCGGATCCCAAGAAGCTGCTGGATACCCTGCTGGTTCGCTATGTCGAATCTCAGGTTTACCAGGGTGTAGTGGAAAACTTGGCAAGTGAACAGGCAGCCCGAATGGTTGCCATGCAAGCCGCGACTGACAACGCCGGTAACCTGATTAACGATCTGCAACTGGTATACAACAAGGCCCGTCAGGCCAGTATTACCCAGGAGCTGACAGAGATCGTATCCGGTGCTGCTGCGGTGTAAGGCAAGGGTTATCAAAGGTTTAGAGGATTTGACATGAGTAACGGTTTCATCGTCCAAATCATCGGCGCTGTGGTGGACATCGAGTTCCCGCAGAATGCCGTGCCCCAGGTGTACGATGCACTGAAGGTCGTTAGCGAAGGTCAAGGCCAAGGTCTGGTGCTGGAAGTTCAGCAACAGATCGGTGGCGGCGTCGTTCGTTGCATCACCATGGGCTCCTCCGACGGTCTGCGTCGTGGGTTGGAAGTAGTGAATAGCGGTAAATCCATCCAGGTTCCGGTCGGTACTGCGACTCTGGGTCGGATCATGAACGTACTGGGCGAGCCAATCGACGAAAAAGGTCCGATCGGTGAAGAAGAGTGCTGGTCTATCCACCGCGCTGCCCCCAGCTACGAAGATCAGTCCAACAGCAACGATCTGCTGGAAACAGGCATCAAGGTTATCGACCTGGTATGCCCGTTCGCCAAGGGTGGTAAAGTTGGTCTGTTCGGTGGTGCCGGTGTAGGCAAAACCGTAAACATGATGGAGCTGATCCGTAACATCGCGATCGAGCACAGTGGTTACTCTGTGTTTGCCGGTGTAGGTGAGCGTACCCGTGAGGGTAACGACTTCTACCACGAGATGATGGAGTCCAACGTACTGGACAAAGTATCTCTGGTTTACGGTCAGATGAACGAGCCGCCCGGAAACCGTCTGCGCGTTGCGCTGACCGGCCTGACCATGGCCGAGAAGTTCCGTGACGAAGGTCGTGACGTACTGTTCTTCGTAGATAACATCTACCGTTACACCCTGGCCGGTACTGAAGTATCCGCACTGCTGGGCCGTATGCCTTCCGCAGTAGGTTACCAGCCGACCCTGGCCGAGGAGATGGGTGTTCTGCAAGAACGTATCACCTCCACCAAGACCGGTTCCATCACCTCCGTACAGGCCGTTTACGTTCCTGCGGATGACTTGACTGACCCGTCTCCGGCGACCACCTTCGCCCACCTGGATGCGACTGTCGTACTGTCCCGTCAAATCGCGGCACTGGGTATCTACCCGGCCGTTGACCCGCTGGACTCTACCTCTCGTCAGCTGGATCCGCTGGTGGTTGGCAAAGAGCACTACGAGACCGCTCGTGGCGTTCAGACCGTACTGCAGCGCTACAAAGAGCTGAAGGACATCATCGCCATCCTGGGTATGGATGAACTGTCAGAAGAAGACAAACTGACCGTAGCCCGTGCCCGTAAGATCGAGCGTTTCCTGTCCCAGCCGTTCTTCGTAGCAGAAGTGTTTACCGGTTCTCCGGGTAAATACGTGCCGCTGAAAGAGACCATCCGTGGTTTCCAGGGCATCCTGAAAGGCGAGTATGACGATCTGCCCGAGCAGGCGTTCTACATGGTTGGCGGTATCGACGAAGTCGTCGAGAAATCCAAGAAACTGTAAGCCTCGACAGGAGGGCCCATGGCAGAGATGATCTCCTTTCACCTGGACGTGGTGAGCGCCGAAGGAAAACTGTTTTCCGGTCGCGTGCAATCCGCTCAGGTATCAGGCTCCGAAGGTGAGTTGGGTCTCCGCCACGGTCATGCTCCGTTGCTGACTGCCATCAAGCCGGGCCTGGTCCGCTTGGTGAAGCAGAACGGAACTGAAGAGGTGCTGTACATCTCCGGCGGTATGCTGGAAGTACAACCTGAATCCGTGACCGTGCTGGCGGACACCGCGATTCGTGCTGACGACTTGGATGAGGCGAAAGCCCAGGAAGCCAAGCGCGCAGCCGAAGAGCGGATCCACAGCTCCCATGGTGATATCGACTACGCCCAGGCCGCCACCGAGCTGGCCAAGGCGATGGCTCAACTGCGAGTCATCGATATCGTCAAAAAGAATTACCGCTAATAACGGTGATGTAAAAAGCGACCTTCGGGTCGCTTTTTTTTTACCCGTTGGATAGACTCCGCCGAGTATTTCTCATGTTCCAAAGGCCAAATTATGTCCCTCAACGTCGTGATCCTGGCTGCGGGTAAAGGTACCCGTATGCGTTCCGTTCTGCCCAAGGTACTCCACCCGGTAGCCAACAAACCCATGGTTTCCCATGTGATCGATACTGCACGTCAGGTCGGTGCCGAGCAGCTGCATCTGGTCTATGGCCACGGTGCCGAACTGCTGAAAGAGCGGATCGTGGCGGCCGATGTCAACTGGGTGCTGCAGGCGCAACAGCTGGGGACTGGTCACGCCGTCGCCCAGGCCATCCCGTTCTGGAAGGATGAAGACGATGTGCTGGTGCTCTACGGCGATACCCCGCTGATCCAGCCCGAGACCCTGCAGCGACTGCTGGCTGCCAAGGCTGAAAACGGGATGGCACTGCTGACCGTGGTACTGGACAACCCCACCGGCTATGGCCGCATCGTCCGTGAAAATGGTCAGGTAGTTGGCATCGTCGAGCAGAAGGATGCCAACGCCGAACAGCTGGCGATCCGAGAGGTGAACACCGGCGTGCTGGTGGCCAACGGTGGTCAGCTGCGCAGCTGGCTCTCCCGTCTGGACAACAAGAATGCTCAGGGCGAGTTCTATCTGACCGACGTGATCGCCATGGCGCACGGCGATGGCTGTCCGATTGCAGCGGTACATCCGGATCATGCTGCCGAGGTGGAAGGGGCCAACAATCGGGTGCAATTGGCCCAACTTGAGCGCAGCTATCAGCAGATGCAGGCCGAGAAGCTGATGATCGCCGGTGCCACCCTGATTGACCCTGCCCGCTTTGATCTGCGCGGAACCCTCGAGATCGGTGAAGAGGTGGTGATCGACGTCAACGTCATCATCGAAGGCAAGGTAACTCTCGGCAACCACGTCCGTATCGGTGCCGGTGCCGTGCTGAAGGATTGTGTCATTGGCGATCACACCGAAGTGAAGCCCTACTCCATCGTTGAAGGGGCTCAGGTGGCGGATCAGTGCTCGGTCGGCCCGTTTGCCCGTCTGCGCCCGGGTGCCGTGCTGGAGCAGGATGCCCACGTTGGCAACTTCGTCGAGATGAAGAAGGCCCGTCTGGGGGTTGGTTCCAAGTGCGGTCATCTGACCTATCTGGGTGATGCCGAGATCGGAGCCGGGGTGAATATCGGTGCCGGTACCATCACCTGCAACTACGACGGGGTGAACAAATTCCAGACCATCATCGAGGATGATGTGTTTGTCGGTTCCGATACCCAGCTGGTGGCGCCAGTGCGCATCGGCAAGGGGGCGACTCTGGGGGCGGGTTCTACCATCACCAAGGATGTGGCCGAGAACGAGTTGGTGATCACCCGGGTGCCCCAGCGTCACATCAAAAACTGGGCTCGTCCGGTCAAGAAGAAGTGATGCCCGATCAATAAAATAGAACCGGCGCCTGATGGCGCCGGTTTTTTTGGGCTTATGACTGATGGTTGGTGTCACTGGTCGATGACTGGGGGGCCGCCCATGTGGTCGCGGGTGCGCTGTAGTCCATCACCTGATACCAGTCGAGCTTGCGGGTCAGCATCATGATCAGTGCCAGAGTGGCGAACAACAGCACGGCACCGAGCAGCAGGGCGATCTCTTCGGCCTGCAGCAGGCTGTAGAGGATGGCATAGACCAGCCCGAGCAGCGCAGCGAAGCCGATCCCCTGTTTCAGGCCACCCAGCACATGACTGAGGTAGAAACCGTTGAGCAGTACGCTGGCCAGCGCGGCTACCAGATAGGCCCACCCAAAGCCGAGGTGTTCGGTCAGGGCCAGCAGTACCAGATAGAAGATGGCCAGCCCCATGCCCACCAGCGCGTACTGGATCGGGTGAACCCGCAGCCCCTTGAGCAGCTCGAACATGAAGAAGCTGATAAAGGTGAGGCCGATAAACAGCAGGGCATATTTGGCTGCCCGTTCGTTGAGCTGATAGTGATCCACCGGTTGCACCAGACTGACGCTGAAGCTGGGCAGATGTTTGGAGGCGCTTTGGATCATGTCAGGGAACTGATTCTCCATATCTGTGGCAAACCAACTTGTCTGCCAGTCAGCATTGAAACCTTGATCTTTTACTGTACGGGTGGTGGGCAGGAAATCGCCCAGGAAGTTGGGGTGGGGCCAGTTACCGGACAAGGTTAGTTTGCTGTCACGACCGACCGGAATCAGGGTGAATTTTTCCATACCCTGTAGGGAAATCTTTATATCGAACCACCCTCCTTGCTGTTGTTTGGTGGTTAGCGGGACATGCACGCCGGAGCGGTTGCCAAGCCGTGCACCGGGGGTGACAGTCAGTAGCTCGTTGGCGAAGGTGATGGTTGGTACCTGAATGATGCCTCGAGCGTCGGAGACGATTAGGCTGAGATAGGGTTGGCCGGGTATGCTGTCACGTGGTGGCTGCCAATCAGGGACCGCTGGTAATTGGCCGGTTAGAGTGACGTTAGCTTGATACAGCTGGGCTTGGTAGATCCCCAGTTTGCGTGGTGTTACCTCCATATTCGCTGTGGCCGTTAACTGTTCTGGCAAGAGGTAGCGGTAGCGTGTCTCTACCTCTCTCCGAGTTTCCTTACCATTGGTCAGAATCAGCTCTCTTGTATACGGGAGGACAATTACGGGGCCTATTAGGCGCTGCGGTCCACTCGTACTGGCCATTATCTGTTTGATGGCTTGTGCGCGGTAAGCCTGACGCTCCCGGTTCAGCTCCATGATGGATTGCACCGGCACCATCAACAACAGGCTGAGCAACAGCAGCAGAAATATCTTGTGGGTGAATATCTGTTTGACCATGACACGTCTCCTTGTTGGATGGAGTGAGTCTGTCAGTCCGGCGTGAAGTGGTGATGGGCTTGTGTGAAGTGGCGGTGAACTGTTGAAAAACGGCGCCATCAGGCGCCGTGGGATTGTTCAGGGGTGGGAGCGCACCAACCGAGCGGCTTGCGCGAAACGATCGGTATGGCCGTCGATGAGCCCGTGTATAAAGTCGATGTAGTAGACCAGTTCCGGCATCTCCTCGATGGAGCTGGAGGTCCAGTAGGGGGCTGCATTTTCCCCGTTGTCATGGATATCGGAGAAGAAACGCGGGTCTGTCATTGGCGCCCGGCAATCTTCGTCGAGCAGGGTGAAGAGCTCCTCGATGCTGGGGAGTCGCCACCCCTCGCCAAGGCGGGCTGCTTCATCCTTGGCTTCAAGCAGTGTCAGCAGGGCCGGTGTGCCCACGCACCCTTTCCCCTCCTGCCACTGGCTGCCTAGGCTGCACGCCTGCCATTCGAGGTGGTTTAGCCGATCATGGATGACTTCTCCCTGCCGCGTCAGGCGGTCGGAGAGATCACAGGCAGCCAGCGCCATGCTGGCCGGAAGCCAGAGCAGCAATAGAAATAATTTCATGTTTGTCTCGTTTACGAATGGCGGTCAGCCCATCGCTGGTGGGCTGACCGTGGTTATCGGGGTTTATCTGGCGGGAAGCGAGCTCACTGCTTTTTAAGTTGTGCAGGCAGGGCGGCCAGCACCTCCTCTTTTGCCTTGAGGGAGGCGAACTGCTTGCCGGGCTTTTGCACCACGGTATGGACGAAGATCAGCTGTTTGCCCGGTTTGCTGGCCCAGCCGACGAACCAGCCGATCTGCTGATCGCGGTTGAGGCTGCCATCCAGCTTCTTCGGGTAGCCCATGCCGGTTTTGCCGTGGATCTGCCAGCCGTCGATCTCGCTCACCTTGAGGATATTGGCGGTGTACTGCAGGGTCTGCGCAGAGACCGGAAGCTTGCCGCTCAGCATCTTGCCGAGGAAGCGGGCCTGCTCCTCCGGACTGATGGCGAGGCTGGAGCTGAGCCAGGCCTGGGTCAGGCCATCATGTTTGCCCGGATTACCGGAGAGATCCCGATTGCCGTAGTCGAAGCGGTCGACATATTGCTGGAAGCGCTCCATCCCCAGCCATTCGGTGATCTGCTGGGAGAACCAGACCACCGAGTAGGTTTCCCAGCGGCGCGGGGTGGTGGTTTCACGCCAGGCGGGCAGCCAGCCGTCATAGCTCGGTTTGTAAGGCAGTGCCGGATGCTCTTCATCCACCAGATAGCCACTGTCGTAACCCATCAGCGCCAGCGGGATCTTGAAGGTGGACGCGGGTGGCAGCTGGCTGGAGCAGTCCCCTTCGCTGGAGAGGGTCTGGCCGTTGCCGTCAGCATAGAGAAAGCAGCCGCTGGCGGCGGAGGCAGGCAGGGCTGCGAGCAGACCGGCAGCCAGCAGGCTGGAGAGAAGCAGGCGGGACATAGCATTTCCTTGAGCAAATGGATGAGAGAAAGCGGCAGTCTAATGCCGCTTTGTGTGGGGAATGTGAAGTTGCGGGGGGGCTAGGTGAATGGCAGCCAGAGTTCCGCCAGCGCGCCTCCCTCTGGCTGGTTGCTCAGGGTCAGACGACCGCCATGCTGGTGGGCTACTTCATGGGCGAAGCTGAGCCCCAGACCACTGCTCTTCCCCTTGTCCGGGCGCGGCAGGGAGTAGAAGCGCTCGAAGATGCGCGGCAGGGCGTAGTCGGGAATGCCGGGGCCGCTGTCGGTGACCCGAAAACAGTAGCCCTCCTCCTGCTGGCTGCCGCTCAGGGTGACTTGCCCGTTGGCGGGAGAGAAGTCGATGGCGTTATCCAGCAGGTTGCCAATGGCCTGCTCCACCAGCAGCGGATCCCACTTCTGTTTCGGCGCACTGGCCAGCTCGGCTACCAGCACCACCTGACGACGCTGGGCGATGATCTGGCGGGCGTCGAGGGTGCGCTTGCCCAGTTTTGCCGGTTCCACCGACTGGCGATCCAGCCCCTGCCCCGACTCCAGCCGCGCCAGTTGCAGCATTCGCTCGATCAGCTGCTGCATGCGCGCGGTTTCCAGATTGATGTTGCCGATAAACCGTTTGGCAACTTCGGGGGGCGGCGTTTCGGCCAAAATTTCCCCTGCCCCGCGAATGGCGGCCAGCGGGCTCTTCAGCTCGTGGGTCAGGCTGTGCACATAGGCTTCGATGTAGCTTTTGCCATCGAGCTGGTGGCGCATGGTTTCCAGCGAGCGGCCGAGCCGATCCAGTTCGACGGTGTGCAGCCGTGGTAGCGGTGCCGCCTCCCCCTTGCTGACCGAGTCGGCATAGTGCACCAGCTTGCCGATGGCGCGGTTGAGCCACCACACCAGCAGGCTGCCGATCAGCAGCGAGATGAGCAGCATCTGGCCGCCGGCCCGCAGCAGCTCCTGTTCCCCCCGCTCAATGGCTGGCATCAGGGTGCGGTTGGGTTTGGCGACGGTGAGGGAGCCGATGATCTCGGCCCCTTCCCGCAGCGGCGCCGCCACATACATGGTCGAGCTGGCGGCATCGTCGGGATCGGTGCGGGTGCTGCGGGCGCCATACTGGCCGCGCAGGGTGCGGTAGACATCGTTCCAGCGAGAATAGTCCTTGCCCAGATCCGTGCCGTCGGAGTCGTAAATCACCATACCCTTCTGGTCAGTGACATAGATGCGGTACTCCGCCTGCTGCTTGAGGTGGCCATCGATCATCGCATTGATGGGATTCTGGTTGAGGCGGGCGAAGGCGCTGGCCAACCGCCCGTTCATCATATTGCCCTCTTTCAGATCATCGAGGGCGAGCGGCGCCAGCAGCTGGGTCATGTCTACCAGAGTATCCTCGGTGGCGCTGCGCACCCCGGGTTTTATCTCCTCGACGAAGATCTCCAGCACGAACCAAGCGGCCAGCGCGAAGATCAGCAGCAGGCCGCACAGCAGTTGTAACCCGAGTCTCATGCCAGCTCCAGGCTGTAGCCCAGCCCGCGGTGGGTGAGGATCAGGTTGGCCTCGGGATCATGTTCGCGCAGCTTGGCGCGGATGGTCTTGATATGGGTATCTACGGTGCGATCCAGGCTCTCCTCCGCATCCTGCCACACCAGATCCATCAGCTGTTGGCGGGAGTAGACCCGGCCCGGCGCCTGCATCAGGGTCTTGAGCAGCAGATATTCGTAGCGGGTGAGGGCCAGCGGTTGGCCGCGAAAATGGATGCGGGCCCGTTCCTCATCCAGCACCAGCAGGGCGCTGGGCTGGGGGGCAACGGGCTGGCTGCGGCGCAGGATGACCCGCACCCGGGCACACACTTCCCGTGGCGAGAAGGGTTTGGCCACATAGTCGTCGGCACCGATCTCCAGCCCGATCAGCCGGTCTATCTCCTCGCTGCGGGCGGTGAGGAACATCAGGGGGATATCGGTCAGCGCCCTCACCTGCTTGCAGAGTTCGAAGCCGCTGATGTCGGGCAGCCCCACATCGAGGATCAGGAAGTCGGGTCGCGTCTGCTCCAGTCTTGTCAGCAACTGTTGGCCCAGCATGAACCACTCCACCTCGAACCCGTCGGTCTGCAGGGCGTAAATCAGGGTGTCGGCGATGCTGGCCTCATCCTCCACCAGCCAGATGACTCTCTTTTGCATGGCATCCTCGTCGCAAATTGGCACCCCATTCTGGCATTGAACCAAATCGGATCCTATTTGCTGTTTTATTTTTCCGAAAAAGGGGCTAATATTTCGATGTTCTTTCGAATCGAAACTTAAAAATGACCAAACGTAATACTCAACAACGCCGACACACCATAGTGACCCTGGTACAAGAGCAGGGTGAAGTGAGCGTCGACGCCCTCGCCAAACACTTTTCTACCTCCGAAGTGACCATCCGTAAAGATCTGGCGGTACTGGAGACCGGCGGTCTGCTGCTGCGCCGTTACGGTGGCGCCGTCCCCTTGCCCAGCGAGATGGTGGTCGAGGTCAATCCCGAGCAAGTTTCGAACCGAAAGTTAGCCATTGCCCGTGCGGCGGCCGAGCGGCTGCGTGATCACAACCGCGTCATCATCGACAGCGGCAGCACCACCAGCGCCATGATCCCCATGCTGGGCAACAAGCGCGGCCTCATCGTGATGACCAACTCCCTCAATGTGGCCGGTGCCCTGCGCGAGCTGGAAAATGAGCCTACCCTGTTAATGACCGGTGGCACTTGGGACCCTCACTCCGAATCCTTCCAGGGGCAGGTGGCGGAACAGGTGCTGCGCTCCTACGACTTTGACCAGCTCTTTATCGGTGCCGACGGCATCGACCCGGAGCGTGGCACCACCACCTTCAACGAGTTGGTGGGCCTGTCGCGGGTGATGGCAGAGGTGTCGCGGGAGGTGATTGTGATGGTCGAGTCGGAAAAGATCGGCCGCAAGATCCCCAATCTCGAACTTCCCTGGTCGAGCATCCATACCCTGGTGACCGACGAGGGGCTGGCCAGCGAGGCCAGAGAACAGATTCAAGCCCAGGGGGTGACGCTTATCTGCGCCCCGGTCACTTGCTGACATCGAGCTCTGAACCATCCAACTGACTTTACGATTTGCATCTCAAGGAGAAGTGTATGTGTGGCATCGTCGGGGCTGTTGCCCAACGTGATGTGGCTGAAATTCTGGTAGAGGGCCTGCGCCGTCTGGAGTACCGCGGTTATGACTCAGCCGGTGTGGCCGTGTTCAGCGCCAACCAGCCGTTGCAGCGGGTTCGCCGTCTGGGCAAGGTGGCCGAGCTGGCCAAGGCGCTCGACGAGCAGTCCGTCCATGGTGGTACCGGCATCGCTCATACCCGCTGGGCCACTCACGGCGAGCCTTCCGAGCGCAACGCCCACCCCCACGTCTCCGAGCATATCGTGGTGGTGCACAACGGCATTATCGAGAACCACGAAGAGCTGCGGGAAGAGTTGAAGGCGCTGGGCTATGTGTTCAGCTCCGACACTGACACCGAAGTGATTGCCCATCTGGTCCATCATGAGCTGAAGAGCGCCGGCAGCCTGCTGGCCGCCATGCAGACTGCGGTGAAGCAGCTGCGCGGAGCCTACGGTACCGTGGTGATGGACAGCCGCGACGACAGCCGCGTGGTGGTGGCCCGTTCCGGTTCACCGCTGGTGATCGGCCGCGGTATCGGCGAGAACTTTATCGCCTCCGACCAGATGGCGCTGCTGCCGGTGACCCGTCGTTTCATCTTCCTGGAAGAGGGTGATGTGGCCGAAGTGACCCGCCGTGACGTGCACATCTTCGATACCAACGGTAACGCCGTGGTGCGTGAAGAGCAGGAGTCCGAACTCTCCCACGATGCCGGTGACAAGGGCGAATACCGTCATTACATGCTCAAGGAGATCCACGAGCAGCCCAAAGCGATCACCAACACCCTGGAAGGGCGTCTGGGCAGCGATCACGTGGTGGTCGAATCGTTCGGCAACGGCGCGCGCGCCATCTTTGACAAGGTCGAGCACGTGCAGATCGTCGCCTGCGGCACCTCCTATCACTCCGGCATGGTGGCTCGCTACTGGTTCGAAGAGATCGCTGGCGTCTCCTGCGATGTGGAGATCGCCTCCGAGTTCCGCTATCGCAAATCGGTAGTGCGCCCCAACAGCCTGCTGGTGACCCTCTCCCAGAGCGGCGAGACCGCCGATACCCTGGCGGCGCTGCGTCTGGCCAAGGAATCCGGCTACATGAGCTCGCTGGCTATCTGCAACGTGCCGGGCTCCTCGCTGGTGCGTGAATCGGATCTGGCCTTTATGACCCGCGCGGGGGCAGAAATTGGTGTGGCCTCCACCAAGGCGTTCACCACCCAGCTGGCTGGCCTGCTGATGCTGGTGGCCTCCGTCGGTCACTGCCGTGGCCACCTGAGCGCCGCCGCCGAGGCTGAACTGGTCAAGGCGCTGCAAGCCCTGCCGCTGCGTATTAAAGAGAGTCTGGCGCTGGCCAAGGATATCGAAACCCTGGCCGAAGAGTTTGCCGACAAGCAGCACAGCCTGTTCCTCGGCCGTGGCAGCCAGTACCCCATCGCCATGGAGGGGGCGCTCAAGCTCAAAGAGATCTCCTACATCCACGCCGAAGCCTATGCCGCTGGCGAGCTGAAGCACGGCCCGCTGGCGCTGATCGATGCCGAGATGCCCATCATTGTGGTGGCGCCGAACAACGATCTGCTGGAGAAGCTCAAGTCCAACGTGGAAGAGGTGCGCGCCCGTGGCGGTATCCTCTACGTGTTCGCCGATGCCGATACCGGCTTCAAGAGCGACGAGACCATGCGGGTCATGAACCTCAACCACGTGGAAGAGGTGATCGCCCCCATTGTCTATACCGTGCCGCTGCAGCTGCTCTCCTACCACGTTGCCCTGATCAAGGGCACTGACGTCGACCAGCCGCGCAACCTGGCAAAATCGGTGACCGTTGAGTAAGTCGCTATCTGATAAGTCACTTTCTGAAATGAAAAAGAGCCGCAATTGCGGCTCTTTTTGTTTCGGCTGAGGGGTTACGACAGCCGCAGGTTGGTGATGGTGACCTCGTCGAGGGAGGGCACTATGATGCCGCTGGTGATCCCTTTGGCGATGGCCTGACTGCGGTTCTTTGAGTCGGTCTTGTTGGTCACCTGGGTCAGATGGAAGTTGACCGTCCGCTCACTGATGCCGAGGATGGTGGCGATCTCCCAGGAGGTCTTGCCCTCGCTGGCCCAGAACAGGCACTCCTTCTCCCGATCCGACAGTTCGGTCAGGTATTTCATCATATCCGGTCTGCTTTTTATCAGTTGCAGCGCGGAGTTGAAGATGTAGCTGGCGCAGAACGACAGCAGCGGGACATTTTCAAACATCAGGTCGGAGTTGGATTTGTCCTTGGTGATGAATGAGAGGATGCCGTGCTCCCCCTGCGGGGTGTGCAGCGGAAAGGAGACGCCATTGCGTACACCGAAATCGGCGGCTAGGTTCATCACGTCGCGGCTGGCGCTGGGCAGCCAGGGCGAGTCGCAGTCGAGCTTGTTCCAGAAGATCGGCTGGGTCTGTTTCAGCCCCAGATAGACCACCGGATCCTGGGTCAGATACTGGTTTTCGCTGTAGGCGTCAAACCAGGTGGTCGGACAGTTGTTGAACAGTGCCACGTGGGATTTTTGCATGCTGATGGGGAAAATAATCAGCAGCCGAAAGTAATCAAAGCCCATTTGATGACTGAAGCGCTCCAGCAGTTGCTGGATATCGCTGGTTTTTGTTGCCTTGGTGAACTTGTCGATATGTTCCCAGATCGCATCGTTGAGCATTACTTTCTCCTTTTTCGATCTCTATCACACTGATCGAAAAGATTTTTTATCGTTATTTATATTTGTGCGGTGGCTATTGGAGCCACTTATTCCGTGCGTGCTTAAAAATTATCCTGTTTTTGTGCATAAAGGCCAAGAAAATCCTCTCGTTGCCAGTCCGCCCTGCATTTGAGATAATGATAATAGTTATCATTAGTAAGATGTATTTCAATGAACAAATTATGGGGTGTGGCCCTGCTGCCACTGTCAGTCCACTTTGCTGCCATCGGGGATGAGCTGGTTGCTCCCGCCCTCAAGAACAGCATAGCTGCCGGGAAAGCCTCCCAGCAGCGGGTGGAAAAAGCCGCCGATGCCGCCGTTGCCGCACGACTGGAGCTGCAAAACGCCCAGCTGCAACTGCGTGACCTCGAAGCCTACAACCGCTACATGCAATCTCTGGTGGCCGATCAGCAAAATGAGCTGGGTAAATTGAGCCAGCAGCTGGAAGCGGTGCAAGAGACCCGTCAGGGCTTGATCCCGCTGATGTTGCAGATGCAGGCAGATCTGGAACAGCTAGTGCAAAACGACATCCCGCTGCGCAAGGAAGATCGGCTGGCGCGGGTTGAACAGTTGAAAGCGACCCTGGCCCGCGCAGACGTTAGCGAGGCAGAGAAATTCCGTCAGTTGCTGCAGGCCTATCAGATCGAAGCCGAATACGGCAGCCGGATGGACAGCTATTCCGCCGAGCTGGAGCTGGATGGTGCTCCGCGTCGGGTCGATGTGCTGGCGCTGGGCCGGGTCTCCCTGCTGGCAATGACGGCCGATCGCAGTCAGGCATGGCGCTGGTCTGCCGAGGCTAAGCAGTGGCAAGCCCTCGACAGCCAGTGGCTCTCCCCCATCGCCGAGGCGATGGATGTGGCCGCCGACAAGAAAGTTCCCCAGTTGCTCAATGTCCCCCTCTCTGTCAGCCGTAGTCAGGAGGCCCAATCATGAGAGTCACCATGAAGTGGTTCCCCCTCCTTATTGCCCTCTCCTGCGGTACCAACGCCGCTGTCGCAGATGAGTGGCAGCAGCAGGAACAGGCTCGTGAACAGCAGGCTCAGCAAGATCTGGCGACCGTTACCAAGGAGCTCGGCACTGCCCGCGCCAGACTGGCCGAGGCCCAGCGCCTGAGCAAGGAGCTGGCTGGCAAGTTCGCCAGCAACGAGAAGCAGCTGGTCGAGCTTAACGCCCAATGGGAGCAAGCCTCCGGCGACATGAACGAGATCTTCGCGGTCACCCGTCAGGGCGCCAGCGCTGCGGTCAAGCTGCTGAGTGAATCCGCCGTCGAGGGCCAGTACCCGGAGCGTCTCGCCCCGCTGAAAGCCATGGCACAGGATAAACAGGTGCCGGATCGTGCCGCTCTCGCCCTGCTGCCCGCCACGCTGCTGCAGGAGATCCGCGAATCTGGCCGGATTGCTCAGTTCAACGGCAAGGTGCTCGATGCCCAGGGGGCTGCCAGCGAGCAGCCGCTGACCCGGGTTGGCAGTTTTGCCCTGCTGGGGAGCGAAGGCTTCCTGCAACCGACCGCCGAAGGCTTGAGCCCGGTACTGGGTCTGCCCGGTAGCGTGCTCTCTGCCGTTGCGGCTTATCAGGGTCAGGAAGGGGAAGCGCTGCCGCTGGATCCTTCGCATGGCACTCTGCTGGCGATGCTGGCACAGGCGCCCACCTTCTGGCAGCAGGTACAGCAAGGTGGTCAGGTTGGCGCCATTATCGTGCTGCTGGCTGCCATCGGCTTGGGGATTGCGGCGGTACGGCTGTGGAGCCTCTCCCGCGAACTGACTCTGGTGCGCCGCCAGCTCAAGAGCGGCGAGTATCACGCCGACAACGCCCTCGGTCGGGTGCTGACGGTGGCGGACAAACACCCCGAGCTGAGCATGGAGACCCTCGAGCTGCGTCTTGATGAGGCGATCCTGCAGGAGACTCCTCGCATGGAGCGCGGCATCGGCATGGTCAAGGTAATCGCGGCCATCGCCCCCATGCTGGGTTTGCTCGGTACCGTAACCGGGATGATCGGCACCTTCCAGGCCATCACCCAGTTTGGCACCGGCGATCCCAAGATCATGGCGGGCGGCATCTCCATGGCGCTGGTTACCACGGTACAGGGTCTGGTGGCGGCCATTCCGCTGATCCTGGCCCACAGCCTGCTGCAATCGCGCTTCACCGAGCTCTCCAATGTACTGGAGCAGCAGGTAGCCGGCATTCTGGCCGAGCGCGCCGAGAGCAATAACGGCGGGATGGAGCGAGCAGCATGATGCTCGACATCTGGCAACAGTTGCAGAGCTTCATGGGCCGTGGCGGCCCTGTGCTCTGGGTCATTCTGGCCCTGCTGGTGCTGATGTGGATTTTGATGATCGAGCGGCTGCTCTACCTCAATCTGGGTTTCGGCCCGCTGCAGCAACAGCTGCTCGGCCGCTGGCAGGCCCGCAGCGAGCGCCACAGCTGGCACGCCCGGGCGATCCGCAGCCGCTTGCTGGCGCAGGCGGAGCTGGAACTGAACCGTCATCTGATCTTCATCCGCACCCTGGTGGTGCTCTGCCCCATGCTGGGGTTGCTGGGCACTGTGACCGGCATGATCGGCGTATTCGATGCGTTGGCTGCGGCCAACCGCTTTAACCCGGAGAGTATGGCGGGCGGGATCTCCCGCGCCACCATCCCCACCATGGCAGGCATGGTGGTGGCGCTATCCGGTGTGTTGTTACTCAGTCGGCTCGAGAGTCAGGCCAAGCGTGCGCTGGCCAAGACCCGGGACGGCCTGCGAGAAGAGAAGGTAATGCAATGAGACGGCAATCCAAACGCCAGCGTGACGAAGTGCAGATCGACATGACCCCCATGCTGGATATCGTGTTCATCATGCTGATCTTCTTTATTGTCACCACCTCCTTCGTGCGCGAAGCCGGGCTCGAGGTACACAGACCCCAGGCCAGTCAGGCCAAGGCGCAGAAATCTTCCAGCATCATGCTGGCGATCGGGGCTCAGGGTCAGATCTTCCTCGACCGCAAGCAGATCGATGTGGAGCGGGTACAGGCCACCATCGCCCGCCTGCTGGCGGAGCAGCCCGATGCCAGCCTGGTGATCCAGGCCGACGAGCGAGTGCCCCATGGCAAGGTGGTGCGGGTGATGGATGAGGCCAAGGCGGCGGGTATCGCCAATATCGCCGTGGCGGTGGCGCCGAAATGAAATACAAGCTGATGAGCCTGGGGCTGGGCATCGCCCTCAGTCTGGGTATCCTGCTGTTCATGGCCACGCTGGTTGAACCGCCCCGGGGCGAGAAGGTGGCGAGCGAACAGAAGCCTATCGTCATCAATATGCAGAACGAGGTGACCGAGGTGCAGGTGCGCGAGCGTCCGGTACCGCAGGAGCCTGAACCTCTGCCAGAGCCTCCCGCTGCATTGGCCTCGACACCGCTGCCGATGCCTGCCGCGGCCCCCTTGGCGGCCGTTGAGCCGAGTCTGGATCTGGTCTCCAGTCTCAGCGCGGTGCAGGTCTATGCCCCCGGAGTGGCGACCAGTACCGCACCGGTATTGAGTGGCAACTACCATGGCCAGCAGCAGGGAGCGGGTGTCGGCGCAGGTGACATGCTGATGCCGCTGCAACGGATCGAGCCGGTCTACCCCTATCGTGCCCAGCAGTCAGGGATCGAAGGATTCGTCACCCTGCGCTTTAGCGTGAATGCCGACGGTGGCGTGCAGGATGTGGAAGTGGTCGAGGCCAAACCCAAGCGTCAGTTCGAGCGGGCGGCCATTCAGGCGATCAACAAGTGGCGCTATCAGCCGAGACCGGGCGCTACCGACAAGCTGGTGCAAGTCATCACGCTCAAATTCAAACTGGAGTCATAACTATGTTGCGGATCTGGATTTGTCTGCTGGCCCTGGTCGGCCAAGCCTGTCTGGCGATGGAGGTCAGCCCTCACTTCTCCCGTCAGCTTGAACCCGTGATGAAGCTCTATCAGTCCGGTCAGTGGCAACAAGCCCAGAGCAAGGCGTCCGGCCTCAAGCCAAATAGCGATGCCGAGCATGCCTGGCTGGCGCAGTTGCAAGCCTCGCTGGCGGCCAATCTGCAACAGACCGCCCAGGCGAGCCGTTATGTCGAACAGGCCCTTGCCTATAAAGAGTGGCCCGAGCAACAACAGCTCCAGCTGCTGCGACTGCGCGGCGATATTCAGGCCCAGCAATCCAACTGGTCGGGTGCCATCGCCAGCTACAAGGCGGCGCTGGCGCTCAAGCAAGACGATGCGCTGCGCCTGCGTCTGGCTGGTCTCTATTACCACAACAAGCAGTACGGTGACGCCGCCAGTCAGAGCGAACAGTTGTTGAAAAAGGGTTGGCAGAAACAGGCCGCCATTATTCGTCTATCCGCCCTCACCGCTCAGCAACGTTATGGCGTGGCTGCCGATCAGGCGGCCGAGTTGATCAGCCACGAACCCAAAGAGAGCAAATGGTGGCAGCAGGCGGTGTCGCTCAACCTCTCCGCCAAACGCGGCGATCAGGCGTTGGCTCTGTTGCAAACAGCTATCGACAGAAAACTGATGGATGATGTGTCTGCCCGCAATCAGCTGATCCGTCTCTATGCCTGGCAAGGGCTGCCTTATCGTGGTGCCCGTCTGCTGGAAGCGGCCATGGCCAAGGGACAGATGAAGCAAAGTGCTGAAAATCGCCAACTGCTTGCCCAATTGTGGGAAGGGGCCCGGGAGTGGTCACAAGCGGTCGATAGCTGGCAGCTGCTCGCCAACCAGCACGGTCAGCCCAAAGCCGCCATGCGCGCCGCCGAACTGCTGCTGCAACAGGGCAAGACTGATGCTGCCATGACCCAGCTCGCTGCCATCAAGTCGGTGAAGGGCGAGCAAGGCAATCGCGCCAAAGCGTTGCTGGTGCAGGCACACCTTAATAAGGAGCAGTATGCCCAGGCGCTGGAACTGGCCCGTGAGCTGCAGCAACAGGATAACTGGCAGCAGAAGGCAACCAGCTGGGTCAACTATATCCGGGCACAAAGCGAAGAATTGAGCAAAAAAGCGGCGTAAAAGAGATGCCAAGGGGTTGTTTTGGGGCGTTCAGTTCGCTTTTTCAGCAAACGAACGCATTTTTGCAAAAAGCCCTTGTCATCCCGGCGCGGCTCCCTATAATGCGCCCCTACCAGCACGGCGGAACACGCCAAACTGATGAGCCAGCTTCCTAGCGAAGTGGGCGCCGAAAGAAAAGCGAAAACAATCGCTTGACTTTCGAAGTGAGAAGCGTAATATGCGCCTCCTCAACGCGACAAGCGTGACGCTCTTTAACAATTTGAATCAAGCAATCTGTGTGGGCACTCGCAGCATCGAACATCAAAAACAATTTTTGATTTTCAATGTCTGGTGAAGTGACCAAGACGATTTCTTAGCAATAAGAAGTCGAACAGTTTATTTCA